>NZ_CAXTKA010000005.1:0-229958 GCF_964244875.1 uncultured Devosia sp. | reverse complement strand
GGGCGACCCCATGCTCCCCATCTGCTCCCCACGGACCGTTCGTCGCGGCCCCGCTTGGTGTGGGAGATGTGAGGGGAAGGATAGCGCAGGGCATCGGGGTGGGGAGAAGGGGGATAGAGGGGATGGATCGGGGCCGAACGAGGACCCCCACCCGGCCAAAGGCGCGGAGCAAGGTGGTGACTTCGGCCTCGGCGCCGGCGTCATGGCCGACGACGAACACCGTGCGGCCCGCCCAGGCTCGCCGGATCGACCATCAAATGGGCGCTGACGCTGTTGAGCGCTCTGACCACACGCACCTCGGGATGGGCGCGCTGGATTGCCTCGGCGAGCGGGATATCGATGGAGCGGTCCACCGCGGAATGTAATTGCCGATATCGAGCACGGGGACGTTGTCGGTGGAGGTGGTGAGGGGGGAGGCGTCATGCCCCACGTGACTGCCTATAGGGAAAATCGCTCCGGTGAAGTCATCGAAGCGATCGTGTCCCTGCCGTTGCGAGGATTTGGTCGGCCGCTGGGAGATCGAGCAAAATCTAGCCGCGACGCGCTGCCTCGATCGCGGCCACGTCGATTTTGCTCATCGTCATCATCGCCTCGAAAGCGCGCTTGGCCTCCGCCCCGCCAGCGGCCATCGCCTCGGTCAGGGCGCGCGGCGTGATCTGCCAGGATATGCCCCATTTGTCGCGGCACCAGCCGCACTGGCTTTCCTCGCCACCATTGCCGACAATGGCATTCCAGTACCGATCGGTCTCTTCCTGGTCGTCGGTCGCGATCTGGAACGAAAAGGCCTCGCTGTGCTTGAAGGTCGGCCCGCCATTAAGGCCCATGCACCGGATGCCAAACACGGTGAATTCCACGACGAGCACGTCGCCCGCCTTACCCGACGGATTATCGCCAGGCGCCCGGTTGACCTTGCCAACCGTGCTGTCGGGAAACGTCTGCGCATAAAACCGCGCCGCCGCCTCGGCATCCTTGTCATACCAAAGGCAGAGCGTATTCTTGGGAGTGGCCATCGTGTGTTCCTTTCACTGGGTTGGTAGAGGGACGACGGATGATCACTCCGCAATTCGACACGAGGATGAAAGATTTGTTCTCCAACCGCCCGATCGGGCGTGCCTACGCCGCATGGCGGCTCCAAACGGCATCCGGCCTAGGCCGGTGGTTCGGTGACGAAGGGCATGATATCGACGGAGTCACCGGGAAAAATGGCGAAATGCGGGTGGTTCGAGAACAGTTCGGCTGCCGCTTCGATCGTCTCGGCCTCGACCACGAGGTACCCGCAGACGGAGTTGCTCGCCGGTGCGGTGCCGGCCTGGTTCACCCGTGTGGTCTTGCCCACCATGCCGCCGCGATCAGCGATCGAGGCCATGATGCGCTGCTCCCACGCCTCCCAGACCGGCAGGCCGGCCCCGTCGATGGCATCCTGCTCGGCTTTGGGCATGGCCCGGAACTGGACGACATTTTCGGGTCGCATCATGTAGATGGCGAGGAAACGGGGCATGGCGGGGCTCCTGATGGAGGCTACAGCGTAGGCTGGTCGGAGCGGCAGTCAACCGACCCAATCGCGGCCGCGAGCGACAGCCAGAGTAATCCTCATGGTGAGGCGGGAGCGCAGCGACCCTCGAACCACGAGGACGTGGCAGGATTCAAGGGGTGGTTCCCGCAGTTCAGCGCGCCTGCCCTCGTGGTTCAAGGCTCACAAGCGCTCGCATCTCACCATAAGAGCTTTTGGTCGTGAGCTAGAAGATTTAAACTTGGACTAAACATTTAGCACGCTGTCTTCCAATCGAATTTAGCATGCAACAACAAGCAACTAATTGCTTCTTATATAACCCACATACCGACGGTTTTCTGCGGTGCCTTTAACCTTAGTCACCAGCTTCGCCTTCACCAGCCGCCCCAGCACCGAGTAGGCCAGATAGTCCTTTTGCTTGCCGTCTTGATCACTTTCCAAACCAAGCAGCCGGGTCACTTCAGAATTGGTCATCTCCTCTGACTGCGCAAGAATTTCGAGGATTGCCTCCTCAATCAGCTTCAAGCCCGTCTGAGCTTTTTCGTAAGGCAACATTCAACTACACCCCGTCGTCGTCCCGCAATCTTCGCACACCATGCAGTGCCCGCTGACTTTCATGCGCATCGAGTTGCAGTTGCTGCATTGGTCGCCGGTGTAGCCTTTCATCTGGGCTTCGGCGCGCAGGAGGTGTTTGTCGGTCGAGGGGGGTGGGGAGGGGATGGGGGAGAGTTCGGCGGCGTTGAGGACCGTCGCCGAGGGTTCGATCTTGAGGGCGGTGGCGGAGCGCAGCGCCGTCACGGTCGAGATCGAGGCGGATTGGGTCGCGTAATGTGCGGTATGGGCGGTGGGCACCAGCATCAGCGATGAATTGGCGGTGCGGCCGCGGGTCATGCCGCGAGAGACGAACTTGTCGGCGGGCACCGGCGCGGGCGCGGCGGGGGCGTTGCGGGTGCTGTGCTCCTCGGACACGCCGCCCGACAGCGATGTGGGGGAGGCCGGGTTCACATGGGCCAGGTCGTCGCGATCGAGATAGGAGACGGCCAGCTCGCGGAACACATAGTCCATGATCGAGGTCGCGTTCTTGATGCGGTCATTGCCCTGGACCATGCCGGCGGGCTCGAAGCGGGTGAAGGTGAAGGCCTCCACATATTCGTCCAGCGGCACGCCATATTGCAGGCCCAGCGAAATGGCGATGGCGAAATTGTTCATCATGGCGCGGAAGGCGGCGCCTTCCTTGTGCATGTCGATGAAGATTTCGCCCAGGCGGCCATCGTCATATTCGCCGGTGCGCAGATACACCTTGTGGCCGCCGACCACGGCCTTCTGGGTATAGCCCTTGCGGCGATCAGGCATCTTCTCCCGGGAGCGCACCTGCTCGATGATGCGCTCGACAATGCGTTCGGCCACGGCCGGCACGCGGGCGGCGGGGGATTGGGCCAGGAGCATCTCGACGGCGTCGTCGTCCTCCTCGTCCTCGTCGGCCGCGGCCAGCACCGATGAATTGAGCGGCTGGCTCAGCTTGGAGCCGTCGCGATAGAGCGCATTGGCCTTGAGCGCGAGGCGCCAGCTCATCATGTAACTCTGCTTGGCATCCTCGACGGTGGCGTCATTGGGCATGTTGATGGTCTTGGAAATGGCGCCCGAAATAAAGGGCTGGGCGGCCGCCATCATCAGGATGTGCGAGGAGACCGACAGCGAACGCTTGCCGATCTTGCCGCAGGGGGTGGCGCAATCGAACACCGGCAGGTCCCCGACCTTGAGGTGCGGGGCACCTTCCAGCGTCATGGCGCCGCAGACATGGATATTGGCGGCCTCGATCTCCTTGCGCGAAAAGCCCAGGAACGGCAGCAGCTCGAACGAGAAATCGTTCATCTGCTCCTGCGTGACGCCCAGGCCCTTGAGGAAATCGGCGCCCAGCGTCCACTGGTTGAAGATGAACTTGATATCGAAGGCGCTCTCGGTGGCGGCGTTGAGCGCAGCGATCTTGTCGTCGGTAAAGCCCTTGGCACGCAGGCTCGACGGGTTGACGCCGGGGGCCTGGTTGAGATTGCCGTGGCCCACGGCATAGGCCTCCATCTCGGCGATCTGCGCCTCGCCATAGCCCAGCGTGCGCAGGGCAGGCGGCACGGCGCGGTTGATGATCTTGAAATAGCCGCCGCCGGCGAGCTTCTTGAACTTGACCAGGGCGAAATCGGGTTCGATGCCGGTGGTGTCGCAATCCATGACCAGGCCGATCGTGCCGGTGGGGGCAATCACCGACACCTGGGCATTGCGATAGCCATGGGCTTCGCCCAGCGCCAGGGCATTGTCCCAGGCCAGCTTGGCGCGTTCGGACAAGGCGGCGTCGTGCAGATTGGCATGATCGAGCGGGATGGGGTTGATGGACAGCCCCTCATAGCCCGTTTCATGGCCATGGGCGGCGTTGCGGTGGTTGCGGATGACGCGCAGCATGTGCGGCGCATTGCGCTTGTAGTCCTTGAAGGGGCCGAGCTCCTTGGCCATTTCTGCGGACGTGGCATAGCTGACGCCGGTCATGATGGCGGTAACGGCGCCGGCAATGGCGCGGCCTTCCACAGAGTCATAGGGAATGCCCGAGGTCATCAACAGCCCGCCGATATTGGCATAGCCGATGCCCAGCGTGCGATATTCGAACGAGCGCTCGGCGATCGAGCGGGACGGGAACTGCGCCATCATCACCGAGATTTCGAGCACCACGGTCCACAGGCGCACCGTGTGCTCATAAGCGGCGGTGTCGAAGCTGGAATCTGCATTGCGATAGGGCAGCAGGTTGACCGAGGCCAGATTGCAGGCGGTATCGTCGAGGAACATGTATTCCGAGCAGGGGTTCGACGCATTGATCGGACCGGCCTCGGGGGCGGTGTGCCACTCGTTGATGGTAGTGTGATATTGAATGCCGGGATCGGCCGAGGCCCAGGCGGCATAGCCGACCTGTTCCCACAGGTCGCGCGCCTTGAGGGTCTTGGTGACCTTGCCATCCTTGCGGGCAGTCAGGTTCCAATCGCCATCGGTCTCGACAGCTTTCAGGAAATCATCGCTGACGCGCACGGAATTGTTGGAATTCTGGCCCGAAACAGTCAAGTAGGCCTCGCTATCCCAATCGGTGTCGTAGATGGGGAAATCGAGATCGGTATAGCCCTGGCGGGCGAACTGGATGACGCGGAAGATGTAGTTCTCCGGCACCAGCGCCTTCTTGGCGGCGCGAACCTCGCGCTTGAGGGCGGGATTCTTGGCCACGTCGAAGCAATCGTCGCCACTGCCTTCGCAGTTGACGGCGGCTTTCATGATCGCCTTGAGGTGCTTGGAGACGACCTTGGAGCCGGTCACGAGCGCTGCGACCTTCTGCTCTTCCTTGACCTTCCAGTTGATATATTCCTCGATATCGGGATGATCGATATCGATCACCACCATCTTGGCGGCACGCCGAGTGGTACCGCCAGATTTAATCGCGCCGGCCGCCCGGTCGCCGATCTTGAGAAAGCTCATGAGGCCGGACGAGCGGCCGCCGCCCGACAGCTTCTCGCCGCCGCCGCGCAGTTTGGAAAAATTGGTGCCGGTGCCCGAACCGTATTTGAACAGCCGGGCCTCGCGGACCCACAGGTCCATGATGCCATTGTCGTTGACCAGATCATCATTGACCGACTGGATGAAGCAGGCATGTGGCTGGGGATGCTCGTAGGAGCTTTTCGAAGCCACCAGCTTGTGGGTGAACGGATCGACATAATAGTGGCCTTGACCGGGGCCATCGATGCCATAGGCCCAGTGCAGGCCGGTATTGAACCATTGCGGCGAGTTCGGCGCCACGCGCTGGGACGCCAGCATGAAGCACAGCTCGTCAAAGAATGCCTTGGCATCGTCCTCGCTGTCGAAATAGCCGCCCTTCCAGCCCCAATAGGTCCAGGTGCCGGCCAGGCGATCGAACACCTGCCGGGAATCCATTTCCGAGCCATAGCGCTCCGCCTCGGGTAGCTTGGCAAGCGCCGCTTCGTCGGGGACGGAGCGCCACAGCCAGGACGGCACCGAATTTTCCTCGACCTTCTTGAGCACCTTGGCGACGCCCGCCTTGCGGAAATACTTCTGGGCAATGATGTCGGCCGCGACCTGGCTCCAGGCGGCAGGCACGGCAATGTCTTCCAGCTTGAACACCACCGAACCATCGGGATTGCGAATTTCGCTGGTGGCCGAGCGGAAACTAAGGGCGCTGTAGCGGTCTTGATCGGCAGTCGTGAAGCGGCGTTCGATGCGCATTCGCTAATCTCTTTGATAACAATGGTGGCTGCCAGGCGCGGTCGGGAGGGACTCGGGCTGTCGCGTTGCCAGCAGAATGGGCCAGCTTTCCAAGCAGAGTCGACTCCAAGTTTTTCAACTTTTTAACCGCCAGCTCACACCACGTGTTGTGCTTGAGCACAGCATAACCCCAAAATCTGGTATCTTATATGGGATTAGTGGGGATAATCGACAAGCGTCATCAAAGGTAAATGAAAGATTAATAAGACAGTTCCAGCTTGCTCGTGAGCGCGAGGAATCAGGCTAAGTCTGCGCGGCCAAAGACTCTTTTCGCCATTGCGCGACGGCCTTGTCCGCAGCGAGTCAGTGTCAAGCGGACTTTTTTGTGAAAATGCGTGAGCGGAGCCGTGCTTGGCAAATTTTCTGGTGTCAGTGTCAAGCGGACTTTTTTGTGAAAATGCGTGCTATTGCCCGCCGACCCGCCGAAACTCTGGCGAAGCCCGCGCCACTCATGCTAGAGCATCCAGCGCAAAACGATGCGGGCGTCGCGGCGTCTGCATCCGCCATCCGTGAACGCGATACCAGCAGGCAGCCATCATGAAAGACTTCCTCCTCGAGATTTTCCGCTGGTGGCACGGGCAGACCTGGGGCACGCGGCTATGGATCTGGCGGCGCGGCGAACTGGTCGGCACCGACGAGATGGGCAACAGCTATTATCGCGACCGCAAGGCGAACCGCCGCTATGTCACCTATAACGGCGCGGCCGACGGCTCCAAGATCGCGGCCGAATGGCACGGCTGGATGCACTACCGCACCGATGTGCCGCCCACCGAAGCCAAATACGTTCCCCGCGCCTGGGAAAAGCCGCATGTGCCCAACCTGACCGGCACGGCGGAGGCCTATCGCCCCGATGGCAGCATGCTGAACACCGGCGAGCGCCCGCGCGTCACTGGCGATTACCAGGCATGGTCGCCCGAATAAGGATCGGCGGCTTGCACTTGTGCGCCTTTCTTCGAGCAGTGCTGTATCGCGCGCTGGTGCCGATCCTGGTTCCGGCCTGCCTTGTGTCGAGCCCAATCGCGGTCAACGCCGCCCCCATTGCCAATCCCATTGCCACCTTTGCCGGCCTGGACAAGATCACCGGCCGCATTACGCGGTTTGACGTCTATATCGATGAAACCGTGCTGTTCGGCGCGCTCGAGGTGACGCCTCGCGCCTGCTACAGCCGCCCGCCGACTGAAACACAGCGCATATCGGCGTTTCTCGAGGTCGACCAGCGCAGCTTGCAGGGCAATTCCAAACGCATCTTCACCGGCTGGATGTTTGCCGACAGCCCGGCGCTCAACGCCGTTGACCACGCGGTCTACGATGTTTGGTTGATCGAGTGCAAAACCAGCTCCGCCGTACCCCCGCCATCGACGCGGGAAACGCCGGACGCGGGCCAGCAGGCGCAGTAATTTTCACGCACGGCGTCGTTTTGCCGAATGGTCATTCGTCGGGTTTGGAGGGCACGCCACCTCATGGCGGCGGGGCCGACCTGTCCCTGGGAGGAGACACCGATGACGCAAATCCTGATCGCCACGCGCAAGCCGCAACCCTTTGCCGCCATTATGCTGCGGGTGAGCCAGCCGGACATCGCAGCCAAGGCGCCGCCCCTGATTGGCGAGGTCATCGCCTGGATCAAGGCGCATGGCGGCGAAACGGTCGGCGCGCCGTTTTTCAACTATGTCAACTTCTACCCGGACGACACCATGGACATGCAGGTCGGCATGCCCACGGCAACGCTGATGGCCGGCGATGGAGAGGTGACCACGGGCACGCTGCCAGAGGGGCGCTATTGCTCCCTGATCCACGATGGCCCCTACCACGAATTGCACCAGGCCAATATGACGCTGTTGGATTGGGCCAAGGGAGCCGGCCACCAGCTTGATGGCACGGTGGACGGCGACCGGTTCATCGGCGCGACGCGGCTGGAGATTTATCTCTCCGATCCAGGCGAGAGCCCCTCGGGCAATCCGGTGACGGAAGTGAGGTTCCGGTTGGCGGATTGAGGCGCACGTACACTGCGGCCTTAGCCCTGCCGGTCCCAAGCGCTCCAATCCCCCTGACGCTCCAGCGCCGTGGCCAGGAGTTCCTCATAATCCGCGCGCGGAATTTCGATCCCGCCCAGGGAGGCCAAGTGGTCCGTGACGAACTGGGTATCGAGCAGGGTAAAGCTACCGGCGTTGAGGCGATCGACCAAATGGACCAAGGCGATCTTGCTGGCATTGGTCGCCCGGTGGAACATCGACTCGCCGAAAAACGCGCCGCCGATGGCCAGGCCATAGAGCCCGCCGACCAGTGCCGGACCGTCCCAGACTTCCACCGTATGCGCCACGCCGCGGCGGAACAGTTCGCCATAGACCGAGCGGATCGTGGCATTGATCCAGGTCTCGTCGCGATCCTGGCCGACAGTGGCGCAGGCTTCGATGACAGCGTCGAAGTCGGTATCCACACGCACCGTGAACGGCGATCTGCGGATCGCCTTGCGCAGGCTGGTGGCGACGACGAGCCCGTCGAGCGGAATGATGCCGCGCTGTTCAGGGCTGACCCAGAATACGTCAGCGGAACCTGCGCTTTCCGACATCGGGAAAATGCCGGCGCGATAGGCCCGCACGATAAGTTCGGGCGTGATTTCGATATCGAACGGGTCGGAGCGGCGGGCCATATCATCTCCCACACGTTAAACCGCCTTTTTCTTCTCCCCGTCGGGGAGAAGGTGGCGCGTAGCGCCGGATGAGGGGGCGCCGGGTGTTACAAAAGGGTTCGGGATAATGGAGAAATTCCCCCTCATCCGGCTCGCCCTTTGGGCGATCCACCCTCTCCCCGACGGGGAGAGGAATAAGATTAGACCTTGTTCTCGGCCAGATACTTTTCCAGCCAGTGGATATCGTAATTTCCGGCCAGGATGTCTGGCTCGTGGATCAGGCGCTGGAACAGGGGCAGGGTGGTCTTGATCCCGTCGATGACGAACTCGTCCACCGCGCGGCGCAGCCGTTGCAGGCATTCGTCGCGCGTGCGGCCATAAACGATCAGCTTGCCGATCAGCGAGTCGTAATAGGGGGGAATCTTGTAGCCCTGATACACCGCCGAATCGACGCGCACGCCAACCCCGCCGGCCGGGTGGTAAAAGGTAATGGTGCCGGGCGAGGGCGCAAAGGTCTGCGGATCCTCGGCATTGATGCGCACTTCGATGGCATGGCCATAGAACTGCACCTGGCTTTGCGTCATCGACAGCTGTTCGCCCGAGGCGACGCGGATCTGTTCATAGACGATATCGATGCCGGTAATGCGTTCGGTCACCGGGTGCTCGACCTGCAGGCGCGTGTTCATCTCGATAAAGTAGAACGCGCCGTTTTCGTACAGGAACTCGATGGTGCCGGCGCCCGAATATTTGAGCTTGCGCATGGCGGCGGCGCAAATCTCGCCGATCTTGTCGCGTTCCTGCGGCAGGATCGTCGGCCCGCCGGCTTCTTCCCAAACCTTCTGGTGGCGACGCTGCAGCGAGCAGTCGCGCACGCCCAAATGCACCGCATTGCCCTGGCCGTCGCCGAGCACCTGCACCTCGATATGGCGGGGCGTGCCGAGATATTTTTCCATGTAAACGGAGTCGTTGCCGAACGCCGCCTTGGCTTCGGAACGCGCCGTCGACCAGGCGACCAGCACATCGGACTCGCCCAGCGCCACCTTCATGCCGCGCCCGCCGCCCCCGGCAGTCGCCTTGATCAGCACCGGATAGCCAATCTCCTTGGCCGTCGCCAGCGCCGCCGCATCATCGTCCACGGCACCGGCCGATCCCGGCACCACTGGAATGCCCAGTTCGACCGCGGTCTTTTTAGCGGTAATCTTGTCGCCCATGATCTCGATGTGATGGGCCGACGGACCGATAAAGGTCACGTTGTGCTCGGTCAGGATCTTGGCGAAACGCGCATTCTCGCTCAAAAAGCCATAACCCGGATGCACGGCGTCGGCGCCGGTGATCTCGCAGGCGGCCATGATCGAGGGAATATTGAGATAGCTGTCCTTGGCGGCCGGTGGCCCGATGCAGACGCTTTCATCGGCCAGGCGCACATGCATGGCATTGGCATCGGCAGTGGAGTGTACTGCGACGGTCTGGATGCCCAGTTCCTTGCAGGCGCGCAGAATGCGCAGCGCGATTTCGCCGCGATTGGCGATGAGGACTTTTTGGAACATGCCCGTCCTCCTATTCGATGACGACGAGCGGTTCGCCATATTCTACGGGCTGCGAATCTTCCACCAGGATGCGGGCGACCGTACCCGAGCGATGCGCGGGTATCTGGTTCATCGTCTTCATCGCCTCGATGATCAACAACGTTTGTCCTTCGGTCACCTTGGACCCCACATCCACGAAGGCGGGCTTCCCCGGCTCGGGCGAACGATAGGCGGTGCCCACCATCGGGGAGGTCAGCGTGCCCGGATTGGACGCCAGATCCTCGGCGGTGGCGGGAGCAGCCGGCGCAACCGAACCGGCTGGCGCCAGCGACTGCGGCGCTGCAAACTGGGGCGGCGCGATATATTGCGGGGCCGCATAGGTGGGCGCTTCATTGGCATAGGAACGGGTGACGCGAACCCGGAAATCATCCTGCTCGATTTCGATCTCGGCGAGATTTTCCTTGTTGAGCAGTTCGGCGATGGCCCGGATCAGGTCCTGGTCCACTTGGTTTGCCTTGGTCATTCGTCTCGGTCTCCAGCGCTTGCGCGTCGATATCTATTGAAGTTTTTCGGCCAGGGCTTGTAGCGCCAAACTATATCCCACCGCGCCGAACCCGCAAATCACGCCATAGGCGACCGCCGACACGTAGGAATGGTGCCGGAACGGCTCGCGCTGGTGTATGTTGCTCAGATGCACTTCCACCACCGGCAGGCCGGCGGCCTTCAGCGCATCATGGATGGCAACCGAGGTGTGCGAATAGGCTGCCGGATTGATGACGATGCCATCGGCGCCGCCGCGCGCCTCCTGGATCCAGGTAACCAGTTCGCCCTCGTGATTGGACTGGCGAAAATCCACGGTCAGCCCAAGGCTCTCGCCGCCCGATTGGCACAATGCGGCGATGTCGCCAAGCGTTTGGGCGCCATAGATATCGGGCTCGCGAGTGCCGAGCATGTTGAGGTTCGGGCCGTTAAGGACGAGAACGCGCTTTGCCATGATTAGCCTTGTGCACCGGCCCTTGGGACCGCAGCAAGCTCGACTATACCAATTGCATTAAAAAGGCAAAAACCCGCGATTAAAGACGATCGATCGCAGCCAACCGGCCAATTGCGGGGCCCTCCGATCGCCATCCTGTCCCGCCTTAACCCTCGCAATCGGTTTGCCCGCAGGCCCGCATATTGGCGATTCGCCCCTTGAGATCGTCGAGACCAATGGCGCCGGGGATCACTTCATTGCCGATGATGTAGGTGGGCGTGCCGGTAATGTTGAGCGCCTTGGCGATATCATATGAGGTCTGTATCGCCTTGGACACGCCGGCCTCGCCCATTCGCAATTCCAGATCAACCGGGCTCAGCCCCAGATCGGCGGCAGCGGCAAGCGCCACTTTCTTGTCCACCTGGCCGCGGCTGGTGAACAGCGCCTCGTGGAAGACCCAGTAATCGGCATCCGATTCGTTGACCAGCACGGCGACGCGCGCCGCATCGATCGACTCGTTCGAGAGGATCGGAAATTCCTTGAGCACGACGCGCAAATTGGGGTCATCGGCCAGTAGCGCCGCCAGGTCGGGCAGGGCGCTGCGGCAATAGCCGCAGTTGTAGTCGAACAGCTCCACCAGCGTCACGTCGCCGGCCGGATTGCCCAGCACCACCTGGTCGGCATCGTTGAAGATGGCCTCTTGCATCGTGGCGATGGTGGTGGCCGATTGCTCGCGCGTCGCGGTCTTGACCTGGGTCTCGAGCGCGCTCGACAGGCGCTGCAGGATCGCCGGATCGCTCATCAGATAGCTCTCGATCATCGGGTTCAGCACCTGCGGATCAAGGCTCGCTACGGCCTGCGGCGCTGGCGCGACCTGCTGCTCGGCAAGCGCGTCTTCGACGATGCTGCGCACGGCCGCCACATCGATCTGCGCTTTGGGCTGGTTGACCATGGCATAGCCCAGCGCCCCTGCAAGAATGCCCGCCAGGGCGACAAGGGCGAGCGTCAAACGCGGCATGAAGGGCTCCGGTAAACAGCAGTGGTCCCTTCCTCTAGCAGCCTTCGGCGCGCAATGGCAGGCCGTGGCGAAGGCCTTGTTGCCGGCGGGATCAATTGTAGTTGAGGGCCGGCGAGGATCGCGCTAGTGCACCGCGGCACAAAGGGATTCCCATGACCGACAACACGCGCAATGATGGCCTGATGCCCTTTCATGCCATGGAAATCCTCAAGCACGCCAAGGCGCTGGAGGCCGGGGGCCTCACCGTATGCCACCTCGAACTGGGCGAACCCGGATCGCCCCCGGCGCCGCGCGTGATCGAAGCCGTAGCCAAGGCACTGCCACAGGCGCAGGGCTATACCAATGCCAAGGGCCTGATCGAACTGCGCGAAGGGCTGGCGCAGTATTACGCGGCCCAACATGGCGTTGCGGTCGACACCGAAGCCATCCTGGCCACCATGGGCTCGTCGGCGGGCTTCATCTTGGCCTTCCACGCCGCGTTCGCGCCCGGCGCGCGGATCGCCATCACCCGACCGGGCTATCCCGCCTATCGCAACACGCTGGTCGGACTGGGCTTCGAGATTGCCGAAATTCCGCTGGCGCTCGGCAATGGCTGGCAGTTGACCGGTGCCGATATCCGGGCTGCCCATGGCCGGCAGAGCTTTGCCGGGTTATTGTTCGCAAGCCCGGCCAATCCCACCGGCGCCGCTGTCAACCGCGCCGGATTGGCCGATATTGTCGACACCTGCCGGGACCTGGGTGTCCGCCTGATTTCCGACGAGATCTATCATGGGCTGCATTATCGCGGACCGTCCGTGAGCGCGCTGGAACTGACGCGCGACGCCATCGTCATCAACAGCTTCTCCAAATATTACTGCATGACCGGCTGGCGCATCGGCTGGATGGTCATGCCCGACGCCCTGATCCGCCGCGCCGAAATCCTGCAGCAGAACCTGTTCATTTCGGCCCCGACGCTGAGCCAGATCGCTGCCACCGTGGCGTTGGGTGAGCGCGACTATGCAGAAGAACAGAAAGCCGCCTATGCAGCCAACCGGCTGCTGCTCAATGACGGATTGGCGGCGATCGGCTTCGATATCGGCCGGATGTCGGAAGGCGCGTTCTACGTCTATGCCGGGATATCGCGATTCTCCAACGACTCGATGGCCTTCTGCCAGACGCTGCTGGAGCAAGCCGGCGTCGCCACGGCACCAGGCATCGATTTCGACCGCTCCGGTGGACAGGGGTTCGTTCGGTTCTCCTATGCCGGAACGCGCCAGACGATCGAGTTGGCGCTGGAGCGGATGGGACGGTTCTTGCGGTAGGCGACATTGGTTCTGCCGACGTCGTGGATGTTTAGGGGTCGCGGGAACTGAAACGGCTATTCCGCCAGCACGAACGGGCGCAGGCGGTGGCCATCCGGGTCTTCGGCGACGAAGGTGAAGCCGAAATCCATGTCGGTGGGTTCCTGCACGATGGTGATGCCAAGCGCCTTCCAGGCCGCGTAGGTGGCGCGGACGGCGTCTTTGCTGTCTTCGGTGAACGAGATTTCGATGCCGCCGGCAGCCTTGGGCGCCGGCTCGATCTCGCTTCTGATCCAGAGCCCGATCTTGACCCCATTGGGCAAGACATACAGCACGAATGTTGGTGAATATTCCACCGGCTCGACGCCGAGCAGCCTGGTGTAAAGCGCTGCGCTTCGGGCGGGATCGGCAACGGCGAGCAGCAGATAGTTGAGGGTACGCATCGAGATCTCCTGGGTTGGAGCCACCCTTATGAACCACCGGACTGTCAGTTTCCGGCAGTGGTCAGCGCCCCGCAATGCCCTCCCGCTGCCGCCACTCGGCAAGCATGACGGCGCGGCGGCGCGGATTGCGATCGGGCAGGGAGTGAAGTTCGGAAATGCGGTCGAGGCGGAAGGCACGATAATCCTGCCGCAACTCGCACCACGCCATCACGACCCGGACCTTCTCGAAAAACGCCACGGCAAAAGGCCAGACGATGCGCTCGCTCGGCGCACCATCGCCATTGCGATACTCAATCCGCAGCTTGTGCTCCGTGCGAATGGCGAGGCGAATGGTCGATAGCTCGACCCGGACCGGAACGATGTCTCCGCCCGGCACCAGCAGCGTTGCGGCCTCGACGGTGTCGCGTAGTTGGGCCGGAAGGACGGCGGTGATCTTGCTCAACGCATTGGCCGCGGCATCGCCGAGCCGCCTGTCCTCGACGCGCCGCGCGACCCAGCGCGATCCCAGCACCAGCGCCTCGATTTCATCGGCGGAAAACATCAGCGGAGGCAGGGTAAAGCCGGGACGCAAGACATATCCCAAGCCTGGCTCGCCCCGAATATCGGCGCCCTGGCCCTGCAGCGTGAGGATGTCGCGATAAAGGGTGCGGATCGAAATACCCAATTGTGCCGCCAGATCCGGGCCGGTGACGGGCACGGTCCGGTTGCGAAGCAGTTGCAACAAATCGAGCAGGCGTTCGGTGCGGGACATGCGCGACGATAGCAGCCGCCTACCGATTTGGGAAAGACGGCCGACGCCGCAACGACCCCCGACGCCACCGGTCGAAGCGTTAACGAACACCCTATTTAACGCGCCGCAAGGCCCGCTAATAGCCGCTTGACACATTAGAGTAATCGCCCTAATTACCGCTTTAGAGCGATTACTCTAATGGAGTGCGTATATGCGGGCCGGCGATACCAAGGCGCAGATTCTCGATGTGGCGCTGGCGCTATTCAATGAGGGCGGCAGCGGCAATGTGTCGACCAATCAGATCGCCGAAGCTGCCGGGCGCAGTCCCGGCAATCTCTACTATCACTTCCGCAGCAAGGAAGAGATCGTCCGCCATCTGCTGGACCGGCTGATCGCGCGCTGGGCGCAAATCTATGCCTTGCCCGGCGACCGCATGCCGACCATGGCGGATCTGGAGACCATGGTGGCCGCCAATTTCGGCGCGCTCTGGGACTATCGTTTCATCTATCGCGATCTCGAGGGATTGCGGCAGCGCGACCCCGTTTTCGCAAAAACCTATGCCCAGACCCGGCAGGCGGGCTTCGTCAATTTCCGCCTGCTGCTCCTGGCTTTTGTCGGTGCCGGCATTCTACAGGCGCCAGGCTCTGACACCGAAACCGAGGAACTGGCGCAATTGCTCTGGATCGTCGGCGATTACTGGCTGGCCTTCGTCGAGGCCGGTGGACAACCTGTGACCCAAGCCCAAATCGATCATGGCAGCGCGCTGTTCCGGCGCGTGCTCAAACCCTATGTGAGGACATCGAAATGACCAGTCTGGAACGCATGACCGGGGCGGCCATCATCGCCGTGCCCGTGATTTTCATGGCGGCCTTTACCGGCCTGCAACTGAGCTTTGGCTACCCCGATATCTTGCGCCAGCCGGCGCCTGAAATCCTCGAACGCTTCGCGGCCGGCGGCAGCGGTCTGGTGGCGCTGTGGTATGTGTTCATGCTTTCGGCCCTGGCCTTTATCCCGGTCGGCGTGCTGAGCGGGTTGTGGCTTTGGCCCAAGGGGCAGGTGGCCGCCGCCTTTGCCGCCTGTTTCGGCATCCTGGCCGGTCTGGTGCAAGGTCTGGGGCTTCTGCGCTGGATCGTGCTGGTGCCCCATCTTGCCGCCGGCGGCACGGACAGCGCCAGCACGGAGGCTGTATTCGAGGCTTTTCACCTCTATGCCGGCGTCGGCGTCGGCGAGCATTTCGGCTATCTCTTCACCGCGTTGTGGACGGTTTCGGTGGCCGCGGCGCTGTGGCGGGAGCGGCCCTGGATTGCCCGCACCGGCTTGCTGCTGGCTCTGGGTATTGCGATCGGCATGGCCGAACCCTTCGGCCTTGCCGCGGCCGGTGCGATCAATGCCATCGCCTACACGCTCTGGGCGCTGTGGCTGATCGTCCTCGGTGTCGTGATCCTGCGTGGTGAGCGCCCGATCTCAGCCATCCCGGCTTGAAGCGCACCAAAGGTAAGGCGGCCCGCAGGCCGCCTTTGTTAGCCTAGCCCAGGCCGAGCCGGCGTTGCCACCAGCCGCCCTTTTTCTTCTTTTCCGGCTCCTCGCCGTCGGGAGCGGGCGCACCGGTGGACGACACCACAATGCCTTCGGGCGGCAGTTCCTTTCGGGCGCGCTTGGGCTTTTCGGCCTCGACCACGGGAGCCGCTGCCTCTGCCGCTGGCGCCGCGGCAACCGGCTCGGTCACGGCCTCGACGGCAACCGCATCGCTGGCCTCCGCCTTGGCCTTGCGCGGGGCCCGTGGCTTGCGCTTGGGCTTTTCGACGTCGGCTACAGCCTCGTCCACCGGGATCGCGTCAACCGGTGCAGTTTCGGCCGGCGCCATGTCCTCGGTCTCGAGCACCTTCTTGCGCCGCGCCCGCTTTGGCTTCTCCGCCGGCGCCTCTGCTACCTCAGTGACCGCTTCAGCCTCTACCGGCGCAGGCTCGTCGGCGACGATCGCATCCTGGGCCAGCAGCACTTCGGCAACGGCCTCGGCTTCCGCCGGCTCGAGCCCGTCTTCGCCCGCGGGAGAGGGCGCCTTGTCGCCGCCTTCCATATCCTCGCGACGATTGCGGCGCCCCCCACGGCGACCCCGGCGACGCCGCTTGCGCTCGCCTTCGGCACTCGTGTCGGTGGGACGGGCGACATTCTCGTCGTCTTCCTCGTCGTCGGCAGGCTCGTCGCCCTCGGCCTCGACAGGTGCTGCCTGCACGGCCTGGGGTGGCCGCTGCTGCGCCGGGCGCGGCCCGCCATTCTCATCACCCCGTTCACCGCCGCGACGCCGCCGGCGACGCCGCCGCCGGGACGGCTCGCCTTCGTCCTCCCCGGTTTCGGGCGTTGCAGTAATCTCGGAAGAAACGAGCGCTACGTCCTGCTCTTCCTCTTCTTCATCGACAAAATCGTCGTCGGCGCTGTCATCGATAACGGCGCTGTCGACCCGCACATGCGACGTCGCATTCTGGTCAGCGAACGCCAGGACTCGAGCCTCGCCCTTTTCGATGGCGAACTGGTTGCCGGTCAGCTTGCCATCGGCCGTGACGGTGATCGACAACTGGTTGCGCATTTCCAGCGCCGTCAGCGTCTCGCGCTTGAAATTGAGGATATAGAGCGCGACTTCCACCGGAATGCGCACATTGATCGACTGCCCCTGTCGACGCAGCACATGATCCTCGATGTGGCGCATGATCATCAGCGCCAGCGATTCCACCGAGCGCACCAGGCCCGTGCCATCGCAGATCGGGCATTTGTGCGTGGAACTTTCGACCACGCCGAAGCGGATGCGCTGGCGGCTCATTTCCATCAGCCCGAAATGGCTGATGCGGCCGACCTGGATGCGGGCACGATCATCCTTGAGCGCGTCCTTGAGGCGGCGCTCGACCGCCCGGTTGGAGCGGTTTTCCATCATGTCGATGTAATCGATGACGATCAGCCCGGCGAGGTCGCGCAGGCGCAATTGGCGCGCAATTTCATCGGATGCTTCCAGATTGGTCTGGAGCGCGGTGTCCTCGATATTGTGCTCCTTGGTGGAGCGGCCCGAATTGACGTCGATCGACACCAGGGCTTCGGTCGGATTGATGACGATATAGCCGCCCGAGGGCAGGGTAACCTGCGGCGAGAACATCGAATCCAGCTGCGCTTCGATGTTGAACTTGGAGAACAGCGGCTGATCTTCCTTGTAGAGCTGCACGTTCTTGGCGTGGCTCGGCATGATCATGCGCATGAAGTCCTTGGCCTCGCGGAAAGCGTCGTCGCCCGCCACGAAAACCTCGTCGATGTCCTTGTTGTAAAGGTCGCGAATCGTCCGCTTGATCAGCGATCCTTCTTCATAGACGAGGCACGGCGCCTGCGACTTGAGCGTCAGCGAGCGCACGTTTTCCCAAAGGCGCATCAGATACTCGAAATCGCGCTTCACTTCGGCCTTGGTGCGCGAAGCGCCGGCCGTGCGCAGGATCACGCCCATGCCCTGGGGCACTTCGAGATCGCTGGTGATTTCCTTGAGCCGCTTGCGATCGGCAACATTGGTGATCTTGCGCGAAATGCCGCCGCCCCGGGCCGTATTGGGCATCAGTACCGAATAGCGACCGGCCAGCGACAGGTAAGTGGTCAGCGCCGCGCCCTTGTTGCCGCGCTCTTCCTTGACCACCTGCACCAGCATCACCTGCCGGCGCTTGATCACTTCCTGGATCTTGTAGTGCCGACGCGCGTTCTGCGTGCGGCGACGCTCGGGCACTTCCTCGAGCGCATCGGCGCCCCCGATCGATTCGACCGGCTCGGTATTGGCGGGCGCCTGCTCGATATGGCTGGCTCCCTCCATGTCCTGCGTATCGGTCTCGGCATCGGGCTCGCTCACCCCGGACGGCACCGAGATGTGCTCGTCTTCGTCGTGAGTGTCCTCCGCCTCTTCATCGCGCAGCAGCGCTTCGCGGTCGGCGACCGGGATCTGGTAATAATCGGGATGGATTTCGGAAAACGCCAGGAAGCCGTGACGATTGCCGCCATATTCGATGAAGGCCGCCTGCAGCGACGGCTCGACGCGGGTGACCTTGGCAAGGTAGATATTGCCGCGCAACTGGCGGCGCTGGGCCGACTCGAAATCGAATTCCTCCAGCCGGTTACCTGCGGTGACGACAATCCGGGTCTCTTCGGGGTGGATGGCATCCACCAGCATTCTTTTGGTAGCCATAGACATGAACTCCGCGCGCTCGCGCGCCGACAGGTGGCCGCCGGACAACCGGAGCCCTTCCCATGGCGCTGTGCGAGGCGAATGGTTTGAGGGGGATGGGGCGCGGAACCTCTGCGTTCGACGCACCGATATAAAAGGTCGGGGCCGGAAGATGCAGCGTGGCAAAACGGCAATCGGTGTTGTCGATCGCGTCGCGTTCTGTCCGTCTGCAGGCCATCTGACCTCTTCCTAGTGGGATACAAATGCCTCTCACGCATCTGCAGCCGTCCGGTTCAAAAGAACCGAAATTCGCATGCGAGGCGCAGGATTGCCGCTTCTGAACCGGGCTTCGGGGCGCCTCTTGCACCCTTGATCCGGTCACTTCCTGCCCCAATGCATTGGCCTTGGGCCGCTTGAACTGGTGCGTCAGGAAGCTTGCGCCTCAGTGCTTAGCGTGTAGGGGTCTTGCAACAGATTGGCAACAGGAAAGTCGAAATCGACGGCTTGGTGCGGTTTCTACGGCCACCCGATTGCGGCCTCGCCAATTGTTCGCATAACTGCCCGGCGCCGCAGATTCGCCAAACATCGGTGCGACTGCGGCCCAATTGCAGATAGGGATCGGGCGCCCGGTGTTCAACTTTCTTCGCTTTGCCGTAGTGCTGACGCTGACCGCCCTCGTGTCTTGCAACCCGGCGCAGTCGCAGGACGCGCCGCTCCCCACCACCCTGCCCACGGTCATGGAGGTGCGCGTTTCGGCAACCCCCGAGCGGGCGCGGCTGGTGATCGATCTTGGCACGCAAAGCCAGTTTTCGCTGACCTCGCTCTCCGGTCCCGATCGTCTGGCCATCGACGTGCGGGCAGGCGCCATTACCCTGGCGGCGCCTGAAGGGGTACCATCGGGCACCGGCTTAGTGTCCGGCTTTGCCGTGCGGCAGATCGGCATCGACCGGGTGCGCACCATCCTGACCTTGTCGTCCCCGGCCCAGGTGCAGCAGGCCTATGTGCTCGACCCGTTCGAGGATCAGCCCGCGCGCCTCGTGGTCGACATTATTCCCGCCACGCCCGAGCAATTCGCCACCAATGTCGCCAAGGATTTGATCGCTGCGTCCGGTGCCGCGCCGCCCGGCGTGGCCGATACCTCGACGCCGGCCGGCGGGTCCGAGCTGCCCATTGCCACCAGGCCGCTGGTGGTCATCGATCCGGGCCACGGCGGCATCGATAGCGGCGCCGAAACCGCGTCGGGCATCAAGGAAAAGGACATCGTGCTGGCCTTCGGCCTGCGCCTGCAGCAATTGCTGGTCGAATCGGGTCGCTTCGACGTCGCGCTGACCCGCGAGGACGATAGCTTCCTCAAGCTCGAGGATCGCGTGGCCCTGGCGCGCACCAACAAGGCCGACCTGTTTGTCTCGATCCATGCCGACAGCTTCCAGCAGCCCCAGATTCGCGGCGCCAGCGTCTATACGCGCGACGAGAACGCCACCGATGTGCTCGACAAGGTGTTGGCCGATGGCGAGAACCGCGCCGATGTCGTGGCCGGCTTCACCGTGCCGCAGACCGCGCCGGCCGTGGTCGATATCCTGGTCGATCTGATGCGGCGCGAAATGCGGGTGCAGTCGTTCATGGCCGCCCAGTCGATCGTGCATCAACTGGAACCCAGCGTGGAACTGCGCCGCTTTCCGGTGCGTCAGGCCGATTTCCTGGTGCTGCAGGCGCCTGACGTGCCATCGGTGCTCATCGAGCTGGGGTTCCTGTCCAATGCGGACGACATGGCCAATTTGCTGGAAACGGGCTGGCAGGACCGCACCGCCGACGCTGTGGCGCGGGGCATTTCTCTGTATTTCGACAGCCTTAAGCCCACCGAATAGCTGTGGCAAGAAAGTCACCAGCGACGGCAAGGGACGATCGCCACGGCGCTGTGATCCCCTTTCGAGCGGCGCTCTGCTATGATTCTGCCATTGCCGGGATGGATTTGAATGCTGCGCTTGCCGCAAGTCGGCGCGCAGGAGAGATTGAATAAATGCTTCGCATACTCGGCTGGCTGTTTGGCTTTGGTGTGTTCATGGCCCTTGGCGCCTTGGGCGTGGGCGCCGTTTATCTATCGACCGTGGCCGCGCAATTGCCAGACTACACCGTGCTCAAGGACTACCAGCCGCCGGTCACCACCCGCGTGCACGCCGCCGACGGTACATTGCTGGCCGAATATGCCCGCGAGCGCCGGCTTTTCCAGCCCATTGAAACCGTGCCGCCCTTGTTGATCCACGCCTTCCTCTCCGCCGAGGACAAGGATTTCTACAGCCATGGCGGCATTGCCGTGGATGGCATAGCGCGCGCCATTCGCGACAATCTGCTGGCGCGGGCCGATGGCAATGCTGCCGTGCAGGGCGGTGGTTCCACCATTACCCAGCAGGTGGCCAAGAATTTCCTCTTGTCGAGCGATCAGACCTGGGACCGCAAAATCCAGGAGGCGATCCTGGCCGTTCGCATCGAATCGACGTTCTCAAAGGACAAGATCCTCGAGCTCTACCTCAACGAAATCTTTCTTGGCCTCAACTCCTATGGCGTTGCCGCGGCCGCGCTGAACTATTTCGACAAGGCGCTCTACCAGCTCACCCTGAGCGAGGCCGCCTATATTGCGGCGCTCCCCAAGGGGCCCAACAACTATCATCCGTTCCGGCGCCCCGAGGCAGCCATCGAGCGGCGCAACTGGGTCATCGATCGCATGGTCGAAAATGGCTATGCCACCTTGGCCGAGGGCCAGACGGCCAAGGCCGAGCCGCTCAACGTGGTGCCGCGCGCCTCGGGCAGCCAGGTTTTTTCCGCCGAGTATTTCACCGAGGAAGTGCGCCGCGAGTTGGCCAAGCTCTATGGCGAGGACCAGCTTTATGGCGGCGGGCTCTCGGTGCGCACCACGCTTGAACCCAAGCTGCAGGAATATGCCCGCCAGGCGCTGCAGGACGGGCTGATCGCTTATGACCACACCAAGGGCTTCCGCGCACCCGTCGCCAGCATCGAAATCGGCACCGATTGGGGGTTGGACGTCGCCAAGATCAAGCCGCTGGGCGACGTGCCCGAATGGCACCTGGCGGTGATCCTGGCCTTGGACGGTAACGAGGCCAGCATTGGGCTGCGCCCCGCCGACGGCGCCGACGGCGCTGTGCTGGCCGATCGCAACACCGGCACCCTGTCGGGGCCGGATGTCAAATGGGTCTCCAAGCCGCTATCGCAAATCCTCAAGGTCGGCGACGTGGTCTATGTCTCCCCGATGGAGGGCAAGAGCGGTGCCTATACCCTGGAGCAGGTGCCCGAGATCGAGGGCGCCTTGGTGGCGATGGACCCGCGCACCGGGCGCGTGTTGGCCATGGTGGGCGGTTTTTCCTTCGCCGAATCCGAATTCAACCGGGCGACCCAGGCATTGCGCCAGCCCGGCTCGTCGTTCAAGCCGATCGTTTATTCGGCAGCGCTGGACAATGGCTACACGCCAGCTTCCGTGGTGCTCGACGCGCCGGTGGAAATCCGCAACAGCGACGGTTCGATCTGGCGGCCGGAAAATTACGCGCAGCAATTCTACGGCCCGCAAACCCTGCGGCGCGGCATCGAGCTCAGCCGGAACGTAATGACCGTGCGACTGGCCAAGGATATCGGCATGCCGCTGGTGGCCAAGTACGCCAAGATGTTCGGCGTCTACGACACCATGCAGCCGGTTCTGGCGATGGCATTGGGCGCCGGCGAAACGACCGATATGCGCATGACCGCCGCCTATGCCACCATCGCCAATGGCGGGCGCAAGATCGTGCCGACGCTGATCGATCGCGTGCAGGATCGCTATGGCGCCACAGTCTACAAGCACGACCAGCGCGTCTGCACTGGTTGCAGCGCCACCAATTGGGAAGGGCAGGGCGAGCCCGTCATCACCGACAATCGCGAGCAGGTGCTCGATCCGATGACCGCCTACCAGATTACTTCGATGATGGAAGGCGTGGTGCAGCGCGGCACCGGCACCGGCGCCAAGGTTCTGAACCGCCCCGTCGCCGGCAAGACCGGCACCACCAACGACTACAAGGACGCCTGGTTCGTCGGCTTCACGCCCGAACTGGTCGTAGGCGTCTATCTGGGCTACGACACACCGCGCTCCATGGGCACCGTGACCGGCGGCAGCTATCCGGTGCAGGTGTTCACCGAATTCATGGGCAACGCGCTCAAGGGCCAGCCCGCGACGCCGTTCAACATGCCCGCGGGCATGACCGCCGATTGGATCAACTCCGCCTCCGGCGTCGAAGCGGTCGATGGCGACCGGGCGGTGCTGGAAGCCTTCAAGCCCGGCACCGGCCCCAATCTGGCGACCTCGGTGATCGGTGTCGACGGCGGCGGTTACGTGGCCTCCCCCATGATGAGCCCCGACGGCTCCTATCCGGTCGGCCAACCCGGACCATACCCTGCCGGCAATAGCTATCCGTCCGACAACAGGTATCCCAGCAACGGCCCCCGCACCGCCGCCGATCTGTTCAATCGCGACGGGTATTGAGGCTCTGGCCGCGCATTTTCCGATCCGCCGGTTGATACGGGGGTTCGCCTCGTCTACATGAGGCCAGAACGACGAAGGACCCACCCAATGCGGACGGAAATCGAAAAGACCGTTGCCGAAATCCAGCAGGTGTTGACCCTGCTGAGGAGGCATCTTTGACTGGGATACCGCCCAGCTTCGCCTCGACGCGCTGAACGCGCAAACCGAATCGCCTGATTTCTGGAACGACCCGGACAAGGCCCGCCTCGCCATGCGCGAGCGCGACGAACTCGATGTCGCCGTCAAGGCAGTCCGCGGCTTCGAGGCTGGCATCGCCGACAATATCGAGCTGATCGACTTGGGCGAAGCCGATGGCGACGCCCAGATCGTCAAGGACGCCGAGGCCGCCCTGTT
Organism: uncultured Devosia sp.; assembly: GCF_964244875.1. Lineage (NCBI taxonomy): Bacteria > Pseudomonadati > Pseudomonadota > Alphaproteobacteria > Hyphomicrobiales > Devosiaceae > Devosia > uncultured Devosia sp. The sequence goes on along the minus strand of NZ_CAXTKA010000005.1, from coordinate 206,449 downwards.
CGAATTGCGCGACGAAGCGCGCCGCCAGCAGATCGAAACGTTGCTATCGGGCGAAGTCGACGCCAATGACTGTTATCTGGAAATCCACTCGGGGGCAGGCGGCACCGAGTCGCAGGATTGGGCCAACATGCTGCTGCGCATGTACACGCGCTGGGCCGAGCGGCGGCAGATGAAGGTCGAGAGCATCGAGATGCATGACGGCGAGGAAGCCGGCATCAAATCGGCGACCATCCAGATCAAGGGCCACAACGCCTATGGCTGGCTCAAGACCGAGAGCGGCGTGCACCGGCTGGTGCGCATCAGCCCCTATGATTCGGCGGCACGCCGCCACACCAGCTTTTCCAGCGTCTGGGTGTATCCAGTGGTCGACGACTCGATCAACATCGAAATCCTGGAAGCCGACCTCAAGATCGATACCTATCGCGCGTCCGGCGCCGGTGGGCAGCACGTCAATACCACCGACTCGGCGATCCGCATCACTCATGTGCCGACCGGCATTATCGTGGCCTGCCAGCAGGAGCGCAGCCAGCACAAGAACCGCGCCACGGCCATGGCGATGCTGAAATCGCGCATGTACGAGGCCGAACTGCAAAAGCGCGAGGAAGCGCTCAATGCCCAGGCCGCCAGCAAGACCGATATCGGCTGGGGGCACCAGATCCGCTCCTACGTGCTGCAGCCCTACCAGATGGTCAAGGACCTGCGCACCGGCGTCGAAAGCGGCCAGCCGGCCTTGGTGCTGGACGGCGATGTCGACCAGTTCATGCAGGCCGCATTGGCGCAGCGCGTCGGCGTGGCGACGGACGTGGTGAGCGAGTAGGCGGCACGCCCTCGTGGTTCGAGGCTCGCGAAGGGCTCGCACCTCACCATGAGGGCTACTGATAGACTTGCGATTTCCTAGTAGTCCTCATGGTGAGGTGGCAGGCGCAGCAGACCCTCGAACCACAAGGGCGTGGCACCTAGCCCAATAGCGCCAATAGGCGTTTCCCCGCTTTAAGGAAATTGGACGGGTCGATCGCAGCGTTGTTGCGGCGTACTTCGAAATGCAGGTGCGGGCCGGTGGAGCGACCGGTAGAGCCGACCTTGGCGATGGGCGTGCCGGTGCGCACGGCCTGTCCGACAGTGGACAGGAAGCCCGACAAATGCCCATAGCGCGTGACAAGGCCGCTGGCATGGGTCACCTCGACCACATTGCCATAGCCCGACATGGTGCCCACGAACGTCACCACGCCATCGGCCGCTGCCGACACGAGCGATCCGTTCGGGGCCGCGAAATCGAGGCCGGCATGGAAGGCGCGGCCACCGCTGAACGGATCGGTGCGATTGCCGAAACCCGAACTCTGGCGAAATTGGCCGCTCAGCGGCATATGCACCGGCGCACCGTTGAGGGTATCGCGGGCCGCCTTGTAGCGGATCAGCGCCGTCATGACCGCATTGGCATCATCGACCAGCGGCTGGTCGGGTTGCCCATCCTGGGGCGGCAATAAGGGTCCGCCCATGCCGTCCATGTCCCCGGCCGGCAGGTCCACCGCAATGCCGATGCCGGACAATTCGCTGACGATGCCGTTGGTTCTTGCCGTGGCGGCTTCGGAAATCGCCGTCATCGCCGTCTGGGTTTCGCCCATCATCTGGTCGAGCGCCTGGGCAGTCGCATCGATATTGTCGTTGCCGCTCGACACCGTCGGCCGACCCTCCGCCAGGTCGTCGCTTGGCGCGACGCTGGGCAATGCCGCGGTATCGATCCCCAACTCGCCCGCCTTGTCGACCAGCACCTGCACCAATTGGTGCTGCTCGACCAGAACTTCCTGCTGTTGCGACAATTCCTGCAATTGCAGATTGATGTCGCCGGCTTGCGCGAAACTGCGCGAGTGCAGCCGATCCACCTCTACCCGCAATTGCGCGATCCGGTCTTCGTAAGCCTCGATGACCTGTTCTGTCTGCCCGTTGTAGAGCCGCGAAATGTCCGGCGCCAGTAGGAAGCCGGTGGCGGTCAGCGCATTGGCGACCAGAAGGCCGGCGAACATGGTGTAGAACAAGGCGGGGCGGATGCCCGCGCAACGGGCCGCTGGGCTGACGGAGGGGGCAGAACCGGACCGGGCAAAACTGGGTTGATTTCGCACGCAACGCCCTCCGCGACACCACCATCATGGTCAGCGAAGTATGAGCCTGCATGGTTAATAAAGCGCCAAGCCCATGCGGCTTACCGCGCGGGCGCGCGCAGTGCGTCGACTGCGGCCAGCATTTTGGCGGCATGGCCCTTGATGCGAGTTGCCTTCACCACCTTGGCGATCCGGCCATCCGCATCGATCAGGAACGAGGTGCGCACCAGCCCCTCATATTCGCGCCCATAGAGCACCTTCCATTGCCATAACCCGAACGCAGTGACCGCCACGCGATCGGGGTCCGCAACCAGCGGTACCGACAGGCCGTATTTATCGCGAAACTTGCAGTGCTGGGCGACGCTATCGGGCGAAATACCAACCAGAACGGCCCCGCGCCTCGTGAACTCGGGCGCTAGCGCCGAGAACTCCTGATTTTCGATCGTGCAGCCTTCAGTGTCGTCCTGCGGATAGAAAAACAGCACGACGGGCTGTCCGCGATACGCCGATAGCGTGAAGTTGGCACCGTCATCGCGTGGCAAGGTAAAATCGGGAGCGATCTCGCCTTCTGCTGCTTTAGTCATGCTAGTGTCACCTCGGCCAAGTCGTTCCCACCATATTGGGGGGTGTCGGTGCCATATTCCAGCCGGTATCATTGGGCAAGACCACGCAGTGCGGTCGATTCTCGGGGATGCCAGGAGACCGTGGCCGATGCCCCGATCCGGAAGTAAGTGAGCGCGTCAATCACACTCCCAGCATCCCAGACGCCGCTTCCTCTGCAGCCCAGGCGGCCGCCAGGGCGCCATGCCGCCAAGCTGCTGGTCTGGCTTTTGGGAGCCCCCGCAGGCATCCTGATCCTGCTCTACCTGGTTCTGCTGGTGACGCCCATTCGCCTGCCTTTCGGCAGCGAAGCCGCCCAGGCGATGGCACAGTCCGCCTTGCCGCCCACCAGCACCCTGAAGCTGGGCCAGATGTCGCTGGCCCTCGAAAGCGGGGTCTGGCCGGTTATCCACTTTTCCCCGGTCACGCTGACCGATACCAAAAGCGGCGCCAAGGTGGACATGCAGGCCCTCGAAATCGGCTTCTCGCCGGTGCGGGCGCTGGTTGGCCAACCGGGGGCCACGATCACCATCGTCAAACCCCACATCCAGATCGTGCAGGACCTGTTCGGACCGCGTGTGACCAGCTTCCAGATGGTCGATGACCCCGCTGGCGGCCCGCCTACGGTGCGGGTGATGGAGGGTGACGAAAGCTTTCCCAGCGTCGGCATTTCGTCCAATGGGGTCGACTTGCGCGGACCGGGCGGGGAAGCAGCCTCCATGGCGCTGCGTTCGGACAATGATTGGCTGATCTACAATCTGGAGGCCAGCGAACAAAGCCTCGCCGATATCGTCAAGCAGACCCAGCAGGGGCGTTTTTCCAAGCTGGTCATTCGCGACGGCACCGTCGACATGAACGACGCTGTATATGGCCTGTTTCGCCGCTTCGAGAACATCAATCTGGAAATCGGCCCGGCGCAGGATCGCCGTAACGTTTCCGGCGTGTTCTCGGCCACGCTGGGCGGCAAGACCATGACTGGCAATGTCTCGCGTTTGATCGATGATGCCGGTGGATCGCGTCTTGAAACCGATATCACCAATATCGATTTCGCCTCGTTCCTGCCCTTCATCGACGACGCACAAAGCCTGGCCGCCATCCGGGGCGCGGGCGCGCTATCCATCGATGTCACCTTCGCACCCCAAACCGGCAAGCTGGTCGGTGGCGCCTTCAAGGTGGACATGACCGGCCTCGACCTGCGGCTGGAGGACAATTACTTCCCCATCGTTTCCTCGATCATGGACATCACCTGGTCGCCTGCCGAAGGCCAGTTCAAGCTGGCCGACGCGGCCTTGCAGATCGGGCAGAGTTCGGCCCATGTCTCGGGCCTGTTCGCCATGGGGCTGGACCCAGCCTTCGGCCCCACCATCGCCATATCGCTGAACGCCCGCGATATCACCATCCATCCCGGCGACATGGACGCGCCCGCCGAGCCCTTCGATACCCTGGATTTCTCCGGCTGGTCGGCGCCGCTCTATGGCGCTCTGGGCATCGATCGCCTGGTGGCTACCAAGGGCGCCGCGCGCATCGAAACCACCGGCCGCCTGGATATGCTGCAGGCCGGGCTGGGGCTCGACATGACGGTAGCGGGGGAGAACGTCGGCGCCGACGACCTCAAGCGTCTCTGGCCCTACATGATGGGTGGCGACAGCCGCGATTGGTTCGTCGCCAACGTCACCGGCGGCACCGTTTCGCACGCCACCATGCGGTTCAAGTTCCCCGTTGGCTCGATGGCCGTGGGCGATGAGATCAAGCCGATCCCCAAGGACGCCATGCTGATCGACATGACCGGCACCGGCGTCCTGGTCAAACCGACCGCAACCATGGCCCCGGTGACCATTACCGGCGACACACACCTGCAGGTGCGCGACAGCGACCTGACGATTTCGGCCGGCGGGGGCGCGGTGGACACGGAAAACGGCGTCATCACCGTTACCAATCCGGCGCTCGTGATGGACAACTCCGACCCGGCGCAGAGCATTGCCGAAATGTCCGGTGACATCAGCGGCTCGATCGGCGCGCTCGTCGCCCTGGCCCGCAGCCAACAGCCTGACGCAGTTGCCAGCGCCAAGCTGCCGATCGACCTGGATTCGTTGACCGGCTCGGTCGATCTTGGATTGGTGGCAACGCTCAAGCTGCCCAACCAAAATACGGGCAAGCCCCTGGGCATCGATTATGTCCTGAATGGCGCGCTCAAGGATTTCGCCAGCGACCAGCCGATCCAGGACCGCAAGATCGGCAATGGACAACTTTCGTTCAGCGCCTCTCAGGACGGCTACCAGATTGCCGGCACGGCGGAGATCGACGGCATGCCGGCCGACATCGAGATTGCCGGTACGCCCACGAGCGATCCGAGTGTCCGCCTGGGGTCCACCGTCGGGGCCAAGGACCTGGCGGCAATGGGGTTCGATGCCTCCGAATTCCTGACCGGCCAGGTTCGCTTCGTGGCCGAGCCGCAGGCAGATGGCTCAATCCGCATGGCCGTCGACCTCAAGGATGCCGGCCTGACCATCAAGGATATCGGCATCACCAAGGATGCGGGCGTGCCGGGCCTGCTGCAGGCCACGGTGAATCTCCAGGGCAAGGTCACCGAACTTAGCGATATCGACCTGGCGTTCGGCAGCGTGCATCTCGCCGGGGCCTTGACGTTCGATGCCGACAAGGGCCTGCAATCGGCCCAGTTTACGCAATTCGCGCTGAGCGAAGGCGACGACGCCCAGCTCAAGCTGGCACCTATCGACGGTGGCTACGCCATCGACCTGAGCGGTGCCCAACTCGACCTCAAGCCGATGCTCAAGCGCTTTTTTGGCCTGGGCGAAGGCGCGGGCGGGGTGCAATCGACGCAGTTCGAGCAGACGCTGGCGCTCAATATCCGGCTCGACCGCGCGCTGGGCTACTACGCCACGACGGCCTTCAATGTCGTGCTGGACATGACCTTGCACGGCACCGATCTGCGCCGCGCCAACATGACCGCGCAGTTCGGCGACGACAATGCTCTTTCAGTGACCACCAATCCTGCCCCTGATGGACGAACCATGACCGTGGCCTTTGGCGATGCCGGCACGATCCTGCGCCTGCTGGGGGTCTATTCCCAGCTCGCGGGGGGCGACGGCAGCTTGGTGCTGACGACAAACAATGAGCAAAAGGCCGAGGTTGGCCAGCTGGCTTTGCGCAATTTTTCCATCGTCGACGAAGCCAACGTCGCCCAGGTTCTGGGCAATCACGCCGATTCACGCGCCGTAATCGCCAAGCAGAACCGGCTCGATTTCAACAATGGCGTCGTGACCTTCGTGCGCCGATCCGATCGCGTGGAGGTCACCGATGCGGTGCTGAGCGGCGATACGGTTGGCGGCACCATGCGCGGCTTCATCTACACCGACCAGCGGCAGTACGACCTGACTGGCACCTATGTGCCCCTGTTCGGGCTCAACAGCGCGTTCCAGAAAATCCCGCTGCTCGGCCCGCTCCTCGGCGGCCGCGACGGCGAGGGCCTGGTTGGCGTCACCTTCGCGGTCAAGGGTGCGCTCGACAATCCCGAATTCAAGATCAATCCACTCTCCGCCCTGGTCCCCGGCGTCCTCCGCGAACTCTTCGAATTCCGGGCGAAAGAACAGCCGCGGGTTGAATAGCGGTATGGTAAAGTCATACCTTGTGTTAGAGTGCGGCCCTAAGGAGCGATGAACATGAGCACCGTTAAAAAGCGCACATTCAGCGTTACCGCCGAGCAGTCCGCCTTTATCGACATGCTTGTGGCCCGCGGTGGCCACGCCTCGGGCAGTGAAGTTGTTCGCGAAGGGCTGCGCCTGCTGAAGCAGCACGACCGAGAAATCGAACAATGGCTGCAGCGTGAGGTAATCCCCACCTACGATCGATGGAAAGCAGGCCTTGAAGAAACTTTTACAGAAGACGAGGTGTTCGCTGAGTTACGCAAGACCATCGACGACATAGCCGACGAACGCAACGCTGCGGCTTCCAAAGCGGCAGAATGAAGCAACGCTCTGTCATCCTGCTTGAAAGCGCAAAACGGGATCTGCGCGACCTCACGATATGGCTGGCCAAGGAAGTTTCGCCTGCGGTTGCGCGCCGCTATGTCGACAATGTCCAAAGCCGCATTGCCACGCTCCATCTCGGAGCAGAACGCGGCACGATTCGCGACGCTGGCAGAGCACTTCGCGTTATCGGCATCCTACCCCGCACCTCGCTCGTCTTTTCCGTCGACGACAGTCACGTGTACATTCTTCGTGTGCTGCATGGCGGTCAACTGTTCGAGTTTGACGATGGAGATGATCAAGTTGATCCTTAAACCGGCCTGATCAGCGCATGCCGCTTCTTGCCCACTGAGAGTTTGATGACGCCTTCAGGCAGCAGCGCGTTATCGCCGATGCTCAGCTTGTCGTCCTCGATCACGGCATCATTGACACGGACCGCGCCGGTTTGAATGTGCCGGCGGGCCTCGCCGTTTGACGCGGCAAGGCCAGCCGTCACCAGTGCAGTGAGAATTCCGAGGCCACTGCTCAGCTCGGCATGGGACACCGTTGCGGTTGGCAGGGACAGGTCCAGCGAACCAGCTTCGAAAGTCGCGGCGGCCGTTGCTGCCGCCTGGATAGCCGCATCGCGACCATGCACGATCGCCGTCACTTCGGTCGCCAGCACCTTCTTGGCCTCGTTCAGTTCCGAGCCCCCCAATGCCGCCAGCTTCGCGACCTCCGACAGCGGCAGTCGCGTGAAAATCTTGAGAAACCGCTCGACGTCTGCATCTTCGCTATTGCGGAAATATTGCCAGAAATCATAGGGGCTGAAGAGATCGCCATTGAGCCAGACGGCACCCGAGGCCGACTTGCCCATCTTCTCGCCGGAGGATTTGGTGAGCAGCGGCGTGGTCAGCGCATAGAACTGCCTGTTTTCCATGCGATGGCCTAAATCGACGCCATTGATGATGTTGCCCCATTGGTCCGAGCCACCCATTTGCAGCACCGTGCCATAGCGGCGGTTGAGCTCGACGAAGTCGTAGCCCTGCATGATCATGTAGTTGAATTCGAGAAAGCTCAGCGACTGGTCGCGATCCAGCCGCAGCTTGACCGAGTCGAAGCCCAACATGCGATTGACCGAAAAATGCCGGCCGACATCGCGCAGGAATTCGACATAGTTGAGCTTGAGCAGCCAATCGGCATTGTTGACCATGATGGCCGGATTGGAGCCGCCATAGTTCAGGATATTGCCATAGACCTTCTTGATGCTTTCGATATTGGCGGCGATCTTTTCCACGGTCAGCAACTGGCGCTGATCGTCGCGGAACGAGGGGTCGCCCACCATGGAGGTGCCGCCGCCCATCAGGCTAATCGCCCTGTGGCCGGTTTCCTGCAGCCAGTAGAGCATGGTGACGGTGATCAGATTGCCAATATGAATGCTCGTCGCCGTGGCGTCATAGCCGATATAGCCGGTAATCGGCCCCTTGAGCGCCAGCGCGTCGAGGCCCTCCGGGTTGGAAATCTGGTGGATAAAGCCGCGTTCGTCGAGGACGCGCAGGAAGTCGGATTTGAATTGGGTCATGGGGTGCGATCCGTCAAAGCAAGTGTTTGCACCGCCTCCTTGTACTGGCGTCATTCCCGCGAAGGCGGGATCCATTCTGCTGCGGTTGCCGCCGAGAATGGGTTCCCGCTTTCGCGGGAATGACGTCGTGGGAGAGTGGTAAGATGAACTGTCGATCGCGGTATTCGCGCCCTGCCTAGCGCCCGCCGCCGGCGGCGATCTCCTGCCGGCGACGGTCGAGATAATCGGCCGATCGGGTCGTCAGATCATCGATCCGTCCTTCGAAGAAATGGTTGGCGCCTTCTACGATCTGCTGCTCGATGGTAATGCCCTTTTGCAGCTTGAGCTTGTCGACCAGCTTTTGCACGGCCGATGGCGGCGCCACGCGGTCCTTGTCGCCATGGATGATCAGGCCGGAGGACGGGCAGGGGGCCAGGAAGGAGAAATCGTAGAGGTTTTCGGGCGGCGCGACGGAAATGAACCCTTCCACTTCCGGGCGTCGCATCAGCAACTGCATGCCAATCCAGGCGCCGAACGAGAAGCCGGCAATCCAGCAGCCGCGGCCTTCACGATTGATGGTCTGCAGCCAGTCCAGCGCCGACGCCGCGTCTGACAGCTCCCCGATGCCATGGTCGAACAGGCCTTGCGAGCGGCCGACGCCGCGCGAATTGAACCGCAATACCGCAAAGCCGCGCTCGGCGAACATGTAAAACAGGTTATAGACGATCTGGTTGTTCATCGTGCCGCCGAATTGCGGATGGGGATGAAGCACGATCGCGATGGGAGCGTTGGGCTCCTTGCCGGGCTGGTAACGGCCTTCCAGACGCCCCTCGGGGCCATTGAAAATTACTTCTGGCATGGGTCTGCTTTTCCGGCCCTTACGGCTCTGTTGGTGGGGCTGATCGAGCATCCTTTGGCAGCGCTGCGGCTTGACTAAGCGCGCCTTGCTGCCTAATACAGGGGTCGAAAAACCAGTTTAGAATTATTCGAAACTTGGGTTTTGGCCGCCATCCGGCGGGGAAGTGCGCCCCTTGTAATGAAAATGGGCGCTCAATTTCAAGAAGTGTTTGGACCATGGGGCACAACACCGCCCCGAGCCGGGCATGGAAGCTATGAACAGTGCGCATGCGCTTGGACCCGCAATGACCAGATCGGCAATCTATCTCGATCATAATGCCGCGTCCCCGCTTCTGCCCGAAGCGCGGGCGGCACTGATTGCCGCGCTCGACCTCGTTGGCAATCCGGCCTCGGTGCATGGTCACGGACGGGCCCTGCGCAACTTGGTCGAAACGGCCAGGGGGCAGGTGGCTGCCCTGGTTGGAGCCGAGCGCAAGCAGGTGGTGTTTACCGGCTCGGCGACCGAGGCGATCACGCAGGCGATCGTGGGCGGCGCGAAGACCTTTGCCAGCAATGCCGTCGTCGTCAGCGCCGGCGAGCATACGGCCGCCCTTAGGGCAGCAGAGGCAACGGGGTTGCCGGTGTTGACAATTGGCCTTTTGGCCGATGGCAGCATCGATCTCGACCAGCTTGCCTTATGTCTGGCGCAGGCCGACGCGGCAGGCCAAACACTGTTGGTTGCGCTGCATTGGGTGAACAACGAAACCGGCGTTGTCCAGCCGATCGAGCGCATCAATGGGCTGGTCGGCCCCACAAGACACAGGCTTTTTATCGATGCGGCGCAGGCATTCGGCAAGCTGCCCCTCGAATTTGCGGCCTCGGCACCCGATATGATGGCAATTGGTGGCCACAAGATCGGGGCGCCGGCCGGCATCGGTGCGCTGCTGGTCAAGTCTCATGCCGATACCGTCCGGTTGATCCCCGGTGGCGGCCAGGAACAAGGCCGGCGCGGCGGCACGGAAGCGGCGGCATTGATCGCGGGTTTTGGTGCGGCCGCTGCGGCATTCGAAGAACGTTATACCCAGGCGAAGGTGCCCGGATTGCTCGCGCGTCTCGAGGCTGATTTGCGGGTCATAGCGCCCGATCTGGTGGTTTTCGGCGCTGACCGGGTGGGCAATGTCAGCAACTTCGCTGTGCCGGGGGTCAGGAACACTACGGCGATGATGGGGCTGGATTTGCTGGGCCTGTCGGTTTCGGCGGGGTCGGCGTGCTCGTCCGGCAAGATTGGCCCCAGCCATGTGCTGGCCGCCATGGGCGTAGCGCCCCAACTGGCCGAATGCGCCCTGCGCGTCAGCCTTGGTTGGACGTCCGGCATTGGCGACATCGACGCGTTCGTTGCCGGTTATCGATCGATCCTGTTGCGCCAGAAGGCGCGGCACGAACAGGCGGCCTAGGCCGCACTATTGACGGCTCGCAGCGCCCTTGAAGCGCTGAGGGGCAATTAGGAGACGCCAGATGGCTGACTACGACATTCCGACGCTCAAGGAAAACATCGACCGGGAAACCGTTAATTCGGTGCTGGCGCTCAACGTCGACAAGTACAAGTACGGTTTTTCGTCCGATATCGCCTCCGACATGGCCCCCAAGGGGTTGAACGAAGACATCGTGCGCTTCATCTCGGCCAAGAAGAACGAGCCACAGTGGATGCTCGATTGGCGCCTGGACGCCTATAATCGCTGGCTGACCATGGACGAGCCGACCTGGGCCAAGGTGCATTACCCCCAGCTCGATTTCCAGGACATGTATTTTTACGCTGCGCCCAAGTCGACGCCGGCACCCAAGAGCCTGGACGAGGTCGATCCGGCGCTGATCGCCATGTATGACAAGCTGGGCGTGCCGCTGCGCGAGCGTGAAATCCTGGCTGGTGTGGAGCGCCCCAACGTGGCGGTCGATGCGGTGATGGATTCGGTCTCGGTCGTGACCACGTTCCGCGAGGAACTGGCCAAGGTCGGGATCATCTTCTGCTCGATCTCGGAAGCCATTCGCGAGCATGGCGAACTGGTGCAGAAGTACCTGGGCTCGGTCGTGCCGGTCAGCGACAACTATTACGCCACGCTGAATTGCGCGGTCTTCACCGATGGCTCCTTCGTCTACATCCCCAAGGGCGTGCGCTGCCCGATGGAGCTGTCGACCTATTTCCGCATCAATGAAAAAAAGACCGGCCAGTTCGAGCGCACGCTGATCATCGCCGAAGACGACAGCTATGTGAGCTATCTCGAAGGCTGCACCGCACCGATGCGCGATGAAAGCCAGCTCCATGCCGCCGTGGTGGAGCTGGTGGCGCTGGACAATGCCGAGATCAAGTACTCGACCGTGCAGAACTGGTATCCGGGCGACAAGGACGGCAAGGGCGGCATCTACAATTTCGTCACCAAGCGGGCCGATTGCCGCGGCGACAATTCCAAAGTGTCGTGGACGCAGGTGGAGACCGGCTCAGCCATCACCTGGAAATATCCCTCCTGCATCCTGCGCGGCGACAACAGCCGTGGCGAGTTCTATTCCATCGCCATCTCCAACGGCTATCAGCAGGTCGATAGCGGCACCAAGATGATTCACCTGGGCAGGAACACCTCGTCCCGCATCATCGCCAAGGGCATTGCCGCGGGCTTCTCGGACAATACCTATCGTGGCCAGGTTTCGGCCCATGCCAAGGCCAAGGGCGCGCGCAACTTCACCCAGTGCGACTCGCTGCTGATCGGAGACACCTGCGGCGCCCATACCGTGCCCTATATCGAATCGCGCAACGGCACGGCCGTGTTCGAACACGAGGCAACCACGTCCAAAATCTCTGACGACCAGATGTTCTACTGCCAGCAGCGCGGCCTTTCCGACGAGGAAGCGGTGGCGCTGATCGTCAACGGCTTTGTGCGCGACGTGCTGCAACACCTGCCCATGGAGTTCATGGTCGAGACGCAAAAGCTGATCTCGATCAGCCTCGAGGGAAGCGTGGGATAGTCGCGCAGGGTAGGGCGCTCGGCAAAGGCCCCATCACGAAAATCGAAGCCTTCTTCACCTCTCCCCTGGGGGAGAGGTCGCCCGAGGGGCGGGTGAGGGGGCTTCCACGAAACTGGCGCCGGAATGGCAGCCAAACCAATATTGGAGCCTCCTATGACCAACCCAATCCTTGAAATCCGCAACCTGCATGCGCGGATCGATGATCGCGACATTCTCAAGGGCGTGAACCTGACGATCCCTGCCGGGCAGGTGCATGCCGTCATGGGCCGCAATGGCTCGGGCAAGTCGACGCTGAGCTATGTGCTGGCCGGCAAGGAAGACTATGCGGTTACCGAGGGCGAAGTGCTGCTCGACGGGCAGGACCTGCTGGCAATGGAGCCGGACGAGCGCGCCGCTGCCGGATTGTTCCTGGCGTTTCAATATCCGATCGAAATCCCCGGTGTCGCCACCATGACCTTCCTCAAGGCAGCGATGAATGCCCAGCGCAAGAAGCGTGGCGAGAGCGAAATGCTGACGCCCGATTTCATGCGCGCGGTCAAGCAGGCAGGTACGGACCTGAATATCGACAGCGACATGCTCAAGCGGCCGCTCAATGTTGGTTTTTCGGGCGGCGAGAAGAAGCGCGCCGAAGTGCTGCAGATGGCGTTGCTGCAGCCCAAGATGTGCATTCTGGACGAGACCGACAGCGGGCTCGATATCGATGCGCTGCAGGTGGTGTCCAAGGGCGTCAATGCCTTGCGATCCGCCGGGCGCTCGATGCTGGTGATCACCCATTACCAGCGCCTGCTCAACCATATCGTGCCGGACGTGGTGCATGTGTTTTCGGACGGCCGGATCGTGGAAAGCGGCGACAAGGACCTGGCACTGCAACTCGAAGCCAAGGGCTATGCCGAATTCGACGGTGCGGCGGCGTAGGACATCATGAAGCACACCATGCCAATCCGCCTGAGCGCGGCCGAACATACCTTGATCGAACAGCTGACCGGGCTTGGCGCGACGGCGGAAGCCGAGCGCATGAGCGTGGCCGGCCTGCCGACGCGGCGCGTGGAAAGCTACCACTATACCGACCTCAAGATGCTGCTGCGCACCGTGCCGCCATTGGCGCAGGCCGCCAACGAGGCGAGCGCTCCGGCGCTGCGCGTTGCCGGCGCCTATCAGCTCATAATCGCCAATGGCCGCGTGCAGGAAGCTGGCACGGCGCCGGCCGGCGTTATCGTCGGCAAGTCCAATGGCGCGGTGCTGACGACGCGCGACGATGTGCTCGTCCATCTCAATGGCGCGATGATCGCCGAGAGCCTCAGCTTGACGCTGGAAGGCACGATCGATCCGGTCATCCAGATCGACCGGCGCACGGAAGGGACAGCGAGCCATTCGGCGAGCTCGGCGCGGATCTATGTGGCGGACAACGCGTCGGCAACCGTGATCGAGACCTATTCGGGGTCCGATGCCGCTCACGTCGCCAACCATGCAAGCTACATCGCCTTGGGCCGCAATGCGGTGCTGACCCACATTACGCTTGATCTCAGCGGCAAGGCGGCCACCCACTTCGCCACCAGCGAGTACCAGCTTTCCGATGGCGCCAGGCTGCGCACGCTGACCATTCATGCCGGTGCCGGTCTGGCCCGGTCGCAGGTGTTTGCGCGCTTTAGCGGGGAGGGGGCTCATGCCGATTTCACCGGGCTCAACCTGGTGGACGATGGCCAGCACCGCGATATCACCATCGATATCAACCATGCCGTGCCCAATACCACCTCGCAGGAACTCTACAAGCAGATCGCGCGTGGCCGCTCCAAGGCGGTGTTCCAGGGTCGCATCATCGTGGCGCGCGATGCGCAAAAGACCGATGCCAAGATGATGATGCAGGGCCTGATGCTGTCGGACGAGGCCGAAATCCTGAGCAAGCCCGAGTTGGAAATCTACGCCGATGACGTGGTCTGCGGTCACGGCTCTACCTCTGGCGAGCTGGATGCGGATTCGATGTTCTATCTTACCAGCCGCGGCATTCCCAAAGCCGAGGCCGAGACCATGCTGGTGCGGGGGTTCCTCGAGGAACTGCTCGATCCGATCGCGGATGCGGCGTTGAACGAGGCGCTGAGTGGCGTCGTGGATGGATGGCTGTTGAGGAAGTGATGCCCGAAATCCTCGTGGTTCGAGGCTCGCAAGAGCTCGCACCTCACCATGAGGATTTCTCAACAATGCCCGGCGCCAGCCTCATGGTGAGGTGGGAGCGCCAGCGACCCTCGAACCACGAGGGCGGTGAGTAAGCAATATGACCTTCGATCTTGAAAAAGTCCGAGCCGATTTTCCGATCCTGTCGGAGCAGATCCACGGCCACCGATTGGTTTACCTCGACAGCGGCGCGTCGGCGCAGAAGCCGGTACAGGTGCTCGACCGGATGGATCATGCTTTCCGGCACGAATATGCCAATGTGCATCGGGGGCTCCATACGCTGGCTAATCGCGCGACCGAGGCTTATGAGGGCGGCCGCGAGGCGGTGCGCAAATTCCTCAATGCGGAGCGGCCCGAGGAGATCATCTTTACCCGTTCGGCCACCGAAGCGATCAACCTGGTTGCGTCCTCCTTTGTCGGCCCACGCATCGGGGAAGGCGACGAGATCGTCACCACCATTATGGAGCATCACTCCAATATCGTACCGTGGCACTTCCATCGCGAGCGCAAAGGCGCGGTCATCCGCTGGGTCGATGTGACTGCCGATGGCAGCCTGGACATGGACGCGTTCGAGGCGGCGTTGACTGAGCGCACCAAGGTCGTCGCGGTGACACATATGTCTAACGTTCTGGGCACCGTAAACCCCATTAAGCGTATCATTGCTAGCGCCCATGCACGCGGTATTCCGGTGCTCGTCGATGGCAGCCAGGCCGCAGTGCACACCACCGTCGATGTGCAGGATCTGGACGCCGACTTCTACGTCATGACCGGCCACAAGCTTTATGGGCCGACCGGAATCGGTGTGCTCTACGGCAAATATGACCTCCTGGCGGAAATGCAGCCCTATCAGGGCGGTGGCGAGATGATCGACACGGTAACGCTTGAGGATGTGACCTATAACGAGCCGCCGCATCGCTTCGAGGCCGGCACACCGCCGATCGTCCAGGCGATCGGGCTGGGCGCTGCATTGAAATATATGGACAATCTGGGCCGCGATGCCATCGCTGCGCACGAGGCGGACGTCGCTGCTTATGCCCAAGACCGCCTCAGCCGGATCAATTCGCTGCGCTTGATCGGCACCGCGCCGGGTAAGGGCGGCATCTTTGCCTTCGAGATCGAGGGCGCCCATGCCCACGACGTATCCACCATCCTGGACCGCTATGGTATCGCCGTGCGGGCCGGAACGCATTGCGCCCAGCCATTGCTCAAGCGGTTTGGCGTTACCTCTACCTGCCGCGCCTCATTCGCCCTATATAACGGCAGGGACGATGTCGACGCGCTGGTGGACGGCATCGAACGTGCCCGGAAATTTTTCGCGTAAGCGAGGACCATGATGACCGACGAATCCGAGATCGCGCCCGCGCCAGCCCTGCCAGAACCGCCCCGGATCGTGCCCAACCACACCGGCACGCTGCCTGAAGCGGATGTCGAGCGCATCACCACAGACCTGATCGGCGCCCTCAAAACCGTATATGACCCCGAAATTCCGGTCGATATCTACGAATTGGGCCTGATCTACAAGGTCGATCTGGACGATGACCGCAACCTGGTCATCGACATGACCCTGACCGCCCCGGGCTGCCCGGTGGCTGGCGAAATGCCCGGCTGGGTAGAAAACGCGGCCCGCGCCGTCGAGGGCATCCAGGACGTGACGGTCAATATGGTGTTCGATCCGCCCTGGGACGCCAGCCGCATGAGCGAAGAAGCCCAGGTTGCGCTGAACTGGTGGTAATGCACGCCGCGACGCGCTATATATCGTAGGTTGACGATAGACGAGGTTGTCTGATGGCTTTCAAGATCATGTCGCTGAGCGATGCCGCCGCCGAACGGATCCGCGAAATCATCGAGGATTCCGACAAGCCCGTCATCGGCGTCCGTGTCGGCGTCAAGAATGCCGGTTGCGCGGGCATGGCCTATACCATGGACTATGTCAGCGAGCCGGTGATGGGCGACGACCACGTGCAGGACAAGGGCCTCGACGTCTATGTCGAGCCAAAGGCAACCATGTTCCTGCTCGGCACGATCATGGATTTCGAGCAATCCAAGATGAGCGCGGGTTTTACCTTCAAGAACCCCAACCAGACCGGCGCCTGCGGCTGCGGCGAAAGCGTTCAGCTCAAGCCTGCAGACCTGAAAGCGATCGCCGAGGCACGTGCGGAGGCTTGAGACCCCCTCATCCCCGAGGCGGGTGAAGGCATCTAGTCAGTTGCGCATAGCTATCCGCTAGTGCATATCCGCGCCATCATGCTCAGCCCACTTCCGCCTGCCCTCACCCTTGTTCCGCCCGGCCATCCATTGGTCGGCCGCGTCTCTCCACCGGGGTCCAAATCCATCACCAATCGGGCGCTGCTGCTCGCAGCGCTGGCGAGCGGCACCAGCAGGTTGACGGGTGCGCTCAAGAGCCAGGACACGACGCTGATGGCAGCGGCCCTGCGCCAGATGGGTATGAGCGTGGAGGAACCCGATGCGACAACGTTCGTCGTCACCAGTTCGGGCCGCCTGCAGGTCCCGGACGCGCCGCTTGCGCTCGGCAATGCCGGCACGGCGACCCGCTTTCTGACCGCTGCGGCGGCCACGATCGACGGCACGGTCATCGTGGATGGCGACGCGCATATGCGCCTGCGCCCAATTGCACCACTCGTCGCCGCGTTGCGCTCGCTGGGCATCGATGCGGTAGCCGAAACCGGCTGTCCGCCGGTGACGATCCATGGCCATGGCAGCTTCGGCCAAGGCCGGGTCGAGATCGATGCGGGCCTCTCTAGCCAATATGTCTCGGCCCTGCTGATGGCGGCGCCCCTGGGCGACGGTCCGGTGGAGGTGGCGCTGACCGGCAGCGACATCGGGGCGCGCGGCTATGTCGACTTGACCCTTGCCGCGATGCGCAGCTTTGGCGCAACCGTCGAACAGATTGACGCCGGCACCTGGCGGGTCCAGCCCACTGGCTATGGCGCAACCGATTTTGCGATCGAGCCGGACGCCTCGGCGGCTACGTATCTGTGGGCGGCCGCGGCCTTGACCGGTGGTCGGATCGATCTGGGCCTTGCCCCCGATGCGTTCACCCAGCCCGATGCCCTGGCGCAGGCCGTCATCGCGCAGTTTCCCAACTTGCCTGCGGTCATCGATGGCTCGCAGATGCAGGACGCCGTGCCCACCATCGCGGTGCTGGCCGCGTTCAACAATATCCCCGTGCGCTTTGTCGGCATCGCCAATCTGCGCGTCAAGGAATGCGATCGGATTTCTGCTCTATCGACGGAGCTCAATCGTATCAGGCCGGGCCTCGCGCGGGAGGAGGGCGATGATCTGGTGGTCGCCAGCGATCCACGCCTGGGCGAGTTGGCGCAGCGCAATGCGCGCACCCGGATCGAAACCTACGCCGATCACCGCATCGCCATGAGCTTTGCGCTGGCAGGGCTCAAGATCGGCGGCATAACCATTCTGGACCCCGCTTGCGTCGGCAAGACCTATCCCGATTACTGGGATATGCTGGCTGGCCTCGGCGTCATTATGGCTCCCGAAGCATGACCGCTATGCCGCGCGAATGTTGGCAAGCTCGATTTCGCTGATGACGCGGTTGCGGCCGGCATGCTTGGCGGCATAAAGGCAGCGGTCGGTGCGTTCGATCAGGGTAATGGCGGTGTCGCTGGGATGGAACATTGCCACCCCGAACGAGGCGGTGATGCGGCCCAGCTTTTCATTGGTGGAGCGCTTCAGCAATTCCTTGGCCTGGATGGCCTTGCGCACATTTTCTGCCACGATCACAGCACCTTCGATGTCGGTCGATGGCAGGATGGCGACGAACTCTTCACCGCCATAACGCGCCGCCAGATCGCGACCCTTGATATTGGACCGCAGGGTCATGGCGACGAGGCGAAGCACCTGGTCGCCGGTCTGGTGGCCATAGGTGTCATTGAAGGTCTTGAAATGGTCGATATCGACAAACATCAGGCAGAGCGGATCCCCGCTCACGCCTGCTTCCGCGATCGCAACCGCCAGCCCTTCATCGAAGCTCTTGCGATTGGCGATCTTGGTCAGCGAGTCGAGCATCGACTCACGGCGCACGTCGTCGAGATCGCGCTGCAACGATGAGATATCCTCGCGCGACGCCTCCAGCTGCAGCTCCAGAGCCCGATTGGTGTCCTGCATGCGGCGCGTTTCGGCCAGCAGGCGATCGGCCAGCGTTTTCATCGCCACGCTGGAAATGTCGCGCGCCAGATCGCCGCTGGCGGCCTGCAGCGAACCCGAATAAGCATTGGCCGTGGTCATGGCGCTGTCGATCGCGTCATGCACCGCGTCGATGCGCGCATGCATGCGCTGCGACACATTGCTGATGCGATCGTCGACGTCCGATTTCAGAAATTCGTTATAGAGCGTTTCGGCCAGATCCATGGATGGTGAACCGCCGGCCCGGAAAATCGCGTTGATGCGGTTGTTCAGCGTCGGATTGACGCCCGTCGCATAGGTGTAGAGCAACTCGTAAAATTGCGGATAGGGCGGAATGCCACTGCGTTTGAGCAGGTCGAAGGCGGAATTGGCATAGCCAAGGGCGCGTTTGAATTCCTGTTCCGACACAACTTCCCCCGCGCTCATCAGCGCTCATGACCCTACAATTCAACGTAGATGCCAGGCCAATAAATACCGCACTGGAACTTGAATTGACAACTGCGCGTAGCCGGCTTTCAACCGACTTGCCGAAAACGCTATGGTTTTATTCGCTTTCTCGCAATGTCGAGCGTAACAAAAATGCCGGGACCGGGCCATCATTGCCAAAAGGCGAGCTGGCGTCGACCCCCGAATCGTCTGGCCCAGGCGACGGCCGCGTGCGCGACGGGCGGCTGTTCTGCTTGGCTTCCGCCCGCTGGCGAGCGGTCAAAGGCGGTGCTGATTCGACCGGCACAACCTCGGATGCCGTCTCGCTTGGCACTTCGGCAGCCGGTCGGGTTCGTGGCGTCCGTGCCGGCCGCGCGCGCGGCGCTATCGGCGTCTCTGCCTCTGGCTCCGCCTCAATCGCCGGCGGTCTTGTCCTGGCGCCGCCGCGACGCGAGCGCGCGGGACGTGGCTTGGCCACCGCCTCATCAGCGTCTTCAGATGCCGAGGCGGGCTTGGCTTGCGATGGAACGGCATTGAGCCAGGCGATGTCCCGCTGGATCAGCTTGATGATGGCGTCCAGGTGCTTGCCGTCGGCAGGGCCCACCAAGGTATAGGCGACGCCCGACCGGCCGGCGCGCCCGGTGCGGCCGATCCGGTGCACATAATCCTCGGCATGCACTGGCACGTCGAAATTGAACACATGGCTCACGGCTGGAATATCGAGCCCGCGCGCTGCAACATCGCTGGCGACCAGCAGCGTCAGCCGATCGTTCTTGAAGGCATCCAGCGTTTCGGTACGGCTTTTCTGATCCATGTCGCCATGCAGTCCGCCGGCGGAAAAGCCATGGCGCTCGAGCGAACGGGCGAGGGTGGCCACGTCGCGCTTGCGATTGCAGAAGATGATGGCATTGGTCAGATTGTCCGCCGCCTTGATCAGGTCGCGCAGGCTGGCGCGCTTGTCCTCGGGCTTGGAGCCGACCTTGACCGCCCATTGTTCGATTGTCTCGGCGGTCGAATTCTGCCGGGCGACCTGGATCCGCACCGGGTCGGTCAGGAACCGCTTGGTCAGTTTTTCGATTTCGGGCGGCATGGTGGCCGAGAAGAACAGCGTCTGCCGGCGCGGCGGCAATTTGGCGATGATCTTTTCGATCTCGGGCACGAAGCCCATGTCCAACATGCGGTCCGCCTCGTCGATGACGAGGATTTCAACACCATTGAGCAGGATGCGGCCGCGCTCGAACTGGTCCAGCAGGCGCCCGGGCGTGGCGATCAGCACATCGACGCCGCGATCCAGCTTCTTGTTCTGGTCCTCGAACGAGACGCCGCCGATGATCAGCGCCATCGAAATGCGATGGTTCTGCCCATATTTCTCGAAGTTCTCGCTGACCTGTGCCGCCAGTTCGCGCGTTGGCTCCAAAATCAACGTGCGCGGCATGCGGGCGCGGGCGCGGCCATTTTCCAGCAGCGTCAGCATGGGCAGAACGAACGAAGCTGTCTTGCCGGTGCCGGTCTGGGCAATGCCGATAATGTCCTTTTTTTCAAGGATATGAGGGATGGCTTGGGCCTGAATTTCGGTCGGCTTGGTATATCCGGCGGCGGTCACCGCTTCGGTTACTTTGCTCGAAAGGCCAAGTCCGGAAAAATCGTCGGTCAAATTCAGTCGATCCACTCAATGGTGTTACCCGGTGCCTGATCCGCTCGAGACATTCGAAACGGGGCCGGGAGGCAAGGCGCGCACGACAACTGCGGGCGCAGCGGCGGCGGGACGGCAGACGGAAAAGAAACGCGATGTGTCCGCTCTCTACTTGGCCAACCTGACGGGAGTGCAGAACCTGCAAATCGACGGCAGCCCTGAAGCATCTTCAGCCAAGGCGGACACTGCCCAAGTTCGCATGGACAACAGACATGCCGTCAAGCCGGAAAATGCTCCAGCGGCGCGGACCATAACGCAAAGGCCTTATCTGTCAACGGTCTTGAAGGACTTAGCTTAATCGGCCGATCACTTGCTAGATATCGAGATCGGTGACGAATGCGGCGTTTTCCTGGATGAAGTCGAATCGGGCCTCCGGCTTGGTGCCCATGAGCCGATCGACGCTGTAGGCGGTGCCCTCGGCGTCGCTCTCGATCTTGACCTGCAGCAGGGTGCGGGTCTTGGGCGACATAGTGGTTTCGCGCAGGTGCGCGAACGGCATTTCGCCCAGGCCCTTGAAGCGGGTAATATCGACCTTGCCCTTGCCGGTGAATTCCTTGGCCATCAATTCGTCCTTGTGCGCGTCATCTCGCGCATAAAGTGTCTTCGGGCCCTGCGACAGGCGATAAAGCGGCGGGAGCGCCAGGAACAGATGGCCCCCGTCGATCAGCTTGGGCATCTCCTGGAAAAAGAAGGTCATCAACAACGAGGCGATATGGGCGCCGTCGACGTCCGCATCGGTCATGATGATGATCTTGTCGTAGCGCAGGTCGTCATCACGATAACGATCGCGCGTGCCACAGCCCAGCGCTTGGATCAAATCGGAAATCAGCTGGCTGGCCGCCATCTTCTCGCGGCTCGCGCCGGCCACGTTGAGGATTTTGCCCCGCAACGGCAGCACGGCCTGGCTGGCGCGGCTGCGGGCCTGCTTGGCGCTGCCCCCGGCGCTGTCGCCCTCGACGATGAACAGCTCCGCGCCCTGCGCCGCGCCCTGGGTACAATCGGCCAGCTTGCCCGGCAGGCGCAGCTTGCGCGTGGCGCTGGCACGGTCGATTTCCTTGTCCTTGCGGCGCCGCAGCCGCTCTTCGGCGCGCTCGATCGACCAGTCGAGCAGTTTGCCGGCCTGGTTGGGCGAAGCGGCCAGCCAATGATCGAACGCATCGCGCAGCGCAGTGTCAACGATGCGCGTGGCTTCGCCCGAGGCCAGCTTGTCCTTGGTCTGGCCGACAAATTCAGGCTCGCGCACGAATACCGACAGCATGGCGCTGCAATGGGCAAAGACGTCCTCGGCAGTCAGAATCGCCGCCGCCTTGTTTTTGGTCAGCTCGCCATAATTCTTGAGACCGCGCAGAATCGCCGCGCGCAACCCCGTTTCGTGTGTACCGCCATCGGGCGTAGGCACCGTATTGCAATAGGACGACAGGCCTCCATCGCCCAGCGTCCAGGCAATCGCCCATTCGGTGGCGCCGTGCGTGCCGGCCTTGCCGTGCTGGCCCGAAAAGATGTCGTCGGCAATGCGCGTCTCGCCCTCGATGCGCGCGGTCATGAAATCGCGCAGACCGCCCGGATAGTGGAACACGGCGCGGGCAGGGCACTCGTCGCTCGCCAAAGCCTCGTCGCAGGACCAGCGCAGCTCTACCCCGCCAAACAAATAGGCTTTCGCGCGGGTCATCCTGAACAGCCGCAACGCCGAGAATTTTGCTATATCGCCAAAGATTTGCGGATCGGGATGGAAGCGCGTCGTGGTGCCGCGACGGTTGTTCACCCGGCCCAAAGCCTGGATGTCGCCGACCGGCTTGCCGCGCGAAAACTGCAATTTGTAAAGCTGCTGTTCGCGCGCGACCTCGACCACCATGTCGTCGGACAGGGCGTTGACCACGGAAATGCCCACGCCGTGCAGGCCGCCCGAAGTCTCGTAAGCCTTGGAGTCGAACTTCCCGCCGGCATGCAGCACGGTATGGACGATCTCGAGCGTCGAGCGGCCGGGATATTTCGGATGGTTCTCGACCGGGATGCCGCGGCCGTTATCGGTGACCGTTATATAGCCGTCGGCCCCAAGATGAACTTCGATGCGGCTGGCATGGCCGGCGATCGCTTCGTCCATGGAATTGTCGATGACTTCGGCAAACAGATGGTGCAACGCATTGACGTCGGTGCCCCCGATATACATGCCGGGGCGGCGACGGACCGGCTCAAGACCTTCGAGGACTTCGATATCGGCGGCCGAATAGCTTCCCGGCGCCTGCTGGGCGGCACCGGACGCCTCGGGCGTGGGACGCCGGCGTCTGGGCTCGGGTTCGGCTGCGAAAAGGTCGTTGGCTTGCGACATAGATCATCCATGCTGACGGGCGAATCAGCCCAAATCGCTTTTAGCATATCCGCGGTAAACGCCGCCCTCGCCGCGCCACAGTCACCACGATGAGCAGTGGATGAATGCGCGATGAACAGGCGATTTCGTCGCCATTCAAGCGCCGGAGGCGAGAGTGGGCGGGCGTGGGGTTGCGTGCCGCAGGAAGTGTCGAAATGACCATGCCGCTCCCAAGTTTCAAGACAGGTGCCCGCGCCGTGATCATCGGTATCGCGTTTGGTGCCGCCAGCCTTGGGGCGCTGCCGGTGCAGGCCCAGTCGTTCGGCTTCAGCCTCGATCTGCCCAGTTTCGATGGTAACGAAAGGGGCCGCAGCGTCGAGCGGAACAGCGGTGGCTTTGGCGACGACCACGAGAGGATGCAGAGATCGGGCTGCCTGACCGATCGCGAGCTGCAACGCGGTGTCGAGGCCCAAGGTTATAGCGGGGTGGAGATCGGGGGCGAGCTTGGCAACGGTCACGTTGACGTGGCCGGACAGAACGGCAACTGGCTCTATTCGATGCGCGTTGATAGATGCACGGGCGAGGTCGATCGTGTCCAGCGGAGCCGCCGTGTCCACGGAGGCGGGTTCGGGCTTCAGTTCAATTTAGGCAATTGATCTTGTATCTTGCCGTTCGGTGTGAGGAAGACAGCAATGACCATCTCAAGCAAAACCATTCACAATGCCCTGCGCGCCTGCGCTCTGACCGCATTGGTCGGGCTTGGCGCCGTGACGTCGCCGGTGCTGGCGCAATCGCCTGGCTTCGGCTTTGGCGGAGATTTCGACGACTATGACGACGATTACCTGTTTCCCGAACGCATCTTGTGCATGACCGAGCGCCAGATGCGCCAGGCCATAGCTGACCGTGGCTACAGCAACGTGACGCTCAACGTGCCGCATAACAAACGGGTACAGGCGCGCGGCACCATGAATGGCACCGTGTACCTGATCAAGTTCAATTATTGTTCCGACCGCATCGAGGATCGCGACGCCTTGCGGGCCGCGCAGTAGATCGCATTTGACGCTGCAATGGTCCCAAGATGGGGCGCGATCTTTACCAGTCGTTCGCTTCTTGACAGCACTTTCTTAAGTGCGCGGCGCTATAAAAAACCCATACGGTTTTTGTTTGGAGTTGCCGTGTGCGAGCTGATCGGGACCAAGCTTTTGCGTATCAATCGCCCCTGACTGGTTCGAAGTCGTCCGACATGTGGCTGCAAGCCGGATTGAGTAGTTTTGCGTACCGGCTTGCCCATTTGTCGATCCATCGCAGCCTTGCGGTGATGCTTGCCTGCAGCATCTTCTACTTCTGCTGAGTTGATTTGGCGCGCCGTCACCGGTATGCATGAAGCCGTCCAGACACCAGCGCAGAGGAGGGCCGCATGACATTTCTGTTCGAGCATCGTCAGCGTGGGCCCGTTCCCGCCCTGTGGCAACAGCTGCAGGGCTGACCGGAGCGTGGTTCAGACTTAAGCCTGGTCTTGATCTCTTGGTTTGCCTTTCATGGCGTCGCACCGCATGTGCGGCGACGCTTGGCGAATTTGGCGCTGGAGAGCGCCGCACCGGAAAGATCAGATCATGGGCTCGATCAGCCTTCGCAATGCCGGCCTTGTGGCCACCGACACCCTGTTTTCCAACCTCGATATCGTTATCGCCGATGGCGATCGCGTCGGCCTGATCGCCGGCAACGGCATGGGCAAGACCAGCTTGCTGCGCGCCATGGCCGGTCTGGGCGAATTGACCGCGGGCGAGATCGTGCGCTCGCGCGGCCTGCAGATCGGCTATGTCGAGCAGGACATGCCGCCGGAAACGCTGGGCCTGACCCTGTACCAAGCCATCCTGGCAGCGCTGCCGCCGGCCGATCGCGACACCGATAGCTGGCGGGTCGATGTGGTGCTGGACGAATTCGAGGCGCCGGAGCCGATGCGCCATCGCCTCGTTCGCGAGCTGAGCGGGGGTTGGCAACGTATCGGGTTGATTGCGCGTAGCTGGGTCTTGCAGCCCGATGCGCTGCTGCTGGACGAGCCGACCAATCATCTCGATCTGGCCAAGCTGATCCAGCTGGAACACTGGATCAATCAGGCGACCCGCACCATGCCGATCGTTATCGCCAGCCATGACAGGCAGTTCCTGGAGGCAACGACCAACCGAACGCTGTTCCTGCGGCCCGACATGTCGCACTATTTTGCGCTGCCTTATGGCGCGGCGCGGCTGGCGCTGGATGAGCTGGATATAGCAGCCCAGGCCAAGCGCGAGAAGGACTTCAAGGAAGTCGGGCGGCTGCGCAAGCAGGCGGCAAAGCTAACCAATATCGGCATCAATTCCGGCAGCGACCTCCTTGTGGTCAAGTCCAAGCAATTGCGCGACCGCGCGGAAAAGATCGAGACCAGCGCCCTGTCACTGCATAGGGAGCGCTCGGGCGAAATCCGGCTGAGCAATAGCGGCACCCATGCCCGCGTGCTCGTCGCCATCGAGAACCAGGACGTGACGACGCCGGACGGCAGCAAGCTGTTCCGCATCGACAAGCTGCACATTTTCCAGGGCGACCGGCTGGTGATCCTGGGACGCAATGGCACCGGGAAGTCGCAATTCATGAGGCTGATTCACCGCGCCATGCTGGGGCAGGCCGCACCGGGAATTCGCATCAGCCCCTCGGTGGTGCCTGGCTATGTCGACCAGGCCATGTCTCAGCTCCCCACCACGGGCTCGCCCATTGGTTTCATCACCAGCCGCTTCGACCTGGGCGACCAACGCAGCCTGAGCTTGCTCGCTGCCGCCGGCTTTCCACCCGAAAAACAGGGCAAACCCATCGCCCAGCTGTCGTTCGGGCAACGCGCGCGGCTGGGGCTATTGGCGCTGCGATTGAGCGAGCCCAATTTCTACCTGCTCGACGAGCCTACCAACCATGTCGATATCAACGGGCAGGAGCGGCTGGAAGAGGAAATCCTGGCCCATGATGCAACCTGCATCCTGGTGTCGCACGACCGAAGTTTCGTACGGGCACTGGGCAGCAGGTTCTTCACCATCGAAGGTCGCAAATTGAAGGAAGCAGAGTCGCCGGAACCGTTCTTTGCGCAGATGGCCAGCCAGGATCACCCATGACCAAGAACCAGCCTTGGCTATACTTGAGTGATCTCCGAAAACGCCTTCTGCGCATCTGGAGGACTGCCAAACGCCCGATCACACTAGCAAGCATCGTTAAGGAGTTCTGCTTATGCTTGGATGATCACAACCTGGCGAGGGACGTCGCTTGGAAGCCTATAAGCCTTTCCTGATGTCGAAGCTCGCCCGGCGCCTGGATGTGCGCTTCATCGGGGCGGTGCCGGGTCGCTATGCGCTGTCGGATCGGCCGAAAACCGGTGACCAGGGTGGAGTCGATGTCTATGCCTGCCGGCTGTGCTCGATATCAACGCAGTCGGCCGTGGTGGTTGCTCCGGTGCGGCCCGAGCCCGGCGAGACGGTCGCGGCCCATTTCGATCATTTTGGCATCATCCGCGCCAAGGCCACGCGGCAATTGCCGACCGGCTTCGCCATGGATCTGGAGCTGGACGACGCCGGGCGCGTCCGGCTGGCGGCACAAATCAAGTGGAAGAAGCGCCGGGCTAAAAGCCAGGAGCCCGACAAGCGCGAGCACCAGCGCCTGCAGCCACGCGATCCCTATACGGTTCTCACGCTGGCTGACGGCACCAATGTGCCGTGTTTCGTGATCGATATTTCCCAATCGGGGGCTGCCGTTTCCGCATCCGTGCTGCCGGGCCGGGGCACGCCGGTGGCAGTAGGCGCCATGGTGGGGCGGGTGGTCCGCCGGCTCGACGTCGGCTTCGCGGTACAGTTCACCCAGGTGCACGAATTGTCGCGCCTGGACCGTCTGCTGGCGCGACCTGCCGAGGCGAGAAAAACCCCCGGCTAATCTCATAACAAAAAGGGGCCCGCCGGGGCCCCTTCGTTTCGCTTTGAACCAGCCTTAGGCCGAATAGTACATTTCGTATTCGACCGGATGGGGGGCGTGCTCGAACTTGATCACTTCGGTCATCTTGAGCTCGATATAGCTGTCGATCTGATCGTTATCGAACACGCCGCCAGCCAGCAGGTATTCGCGATCCGAATCGAGGCTTTCCAGCGCTTCGCGCAAGGAGCCGCAGACCGTGGGGATCTGGCTGAGCTCTTCCTTGGGCAGGTCGTACAAGTCCTTATCCATCGGATCGCCGGGATGGATCTTGTTCTTGATACCATCGAGGCCAGCCATCAGCATGGCGGCGAAGCCGAGATAAGGGTTTGCCAGCGGATCGGGGAACCGCACTTCGACGCGCTTGGCCTTGGGCGACTGGCCGAAGGGGATGCGGCAGGAAGCAGAACGGTTGCGAGCTGAATAGGCCAGCAGCACGGGCGCCTCGAACCCTGGGACCAGGCGCTTGTAGCTGTTGGTGGTGGGATTGGTGAAGGCGTTAATTGACTTGGCATGCTTGATGATGCCGCCGATATAGTACAGCGCTTCCATCGACAGGCCGGCATACTGATCGCCGGCAAAGGTGTTCTTGCCATCCTTCCAGATCGACTGGTGGCAATGCATGCCCGAGCCATTGTCCCCATAAACGGGCTTTGGCATGAAGGTCGCAGTCTTGCCATAGGCATTGGCGACCTGCTGGATCACATACTTATAGATCTGCACCGAGTCGGCAGCCTTGATGATCGGGCAAAACTTGATGCCCAGTTCGTGCTGGGCCGAAGCCACTTCGTGGTGGTGCTTTTCGATCGGAACGCCCATGGCGCCCATTGCCGCCAGCATTTCGCCGCGCATGTCCTGGGCCGTGTCGAGCGGGGGAACCGGGAAATAGCCCTTCTTAAGCGCGATGTGATGGCCGTTATTGCCCGCTTCGTATTCGGTATCGTTGTTGGTGGGCAGCTCCGAGCTGTCGACCGAGAAACCGACCTTGTAGGTGGTGTTGGAATAGCGCACGTCGTCGAAGATGAAAAATTCCGGCTCCGGCCCGAAGTAGACGCTGTCGCCGAACCCGAGTTCCTTGACATAGGCCTCGGCCTTCTTGGCCGTGGTGCGCGGGTCGCGCGAATAGGGCTGATAGGTCAAAGGCTCGAGCACGTCGCAGTTGATGGCCAGGGTCGAGGCGCCAAAGAACGGGTCCATATAGGCCGACTCCGGATCGGGCATCAGCACCATGTCGCTCTCGTTGATGGCCTTCCAGCCGGCGATCGACGAGCCGTCGAACATGGTGCCTTCGTCAAAGATATCTTCGTCGATCATCGTCTGGTCGAACGTCACATGCTGCAGCTTGCCGCGCATGTCGGTGAAGCGCAGATCGACGTAAAGGATGTTCTCATCCTTGATGCGCTTGAGTATGTCGGCTGCGGTGGTCATGAATTACCCCTGTAAGTTCGGATGCTTGTTGGTATTGCGGCGCGACGCGTCTGGGGGAGGGCCCTAGAGCGCGTCGTCGCCGAATTCGCCGGTACGGATGCGAATGGCCTGCTCGATCGAATAAACGAAGATCTTGCCGTCGCCAATGCGACCGGTTTGCGCCGCGTTGCGGATTGCCTCGATGGCCTTTTCGGCCAACTCGTCCGGGCACACGACCTCGACTTTGACCTTGGGCAGGAAGTCCACAACGTATTCGGCACCGCGGTACAGCTCGGTATGGCCCTTTTGCCGCCCGAAGCCCTTGGCCTCGGTGACGGTGATGCCCTGCAAACCAACTTCCTGCAGTGCCTCTTTGACTTCGTCCAGCTTGAACGGCTTTACGATAGCCTCGATTTTTTTCAATTGAGCCTCCACTTCGCGGGTTAGCGCGGATACCGCCCCGTATGCACGGGGTGTGCCAGCCTGTGCCAACCCGAAAAACAGCTGTTCAGGCAAAGCGCTAACGGCATGACCGGACTCGCTACATGACAGGACGGCGACACCTAATGAGTTAAATATAGGCACACTGCATAATAGTTGCGCAGAAATCAAAAAAGCCTGTGCGGCAAGGCTCGCAATGAGCCTTTGACTGCCCAACCAAGTTAGGCTAGACCCACGCGCAACCCGGCCAGCGGGCAGTTTGCGGGTGTGGCGGAACTGGTAGACGCACTGGATTTAGGTTCCAGCGCCGCAAGGCGTGGAGGTTCGAGTCCTCTCACCCGCACCAATATCCTGCCGGCCCCAGGACATGAACAATACGGGATTAAACCGAATGCAGGTTACCGAAACCCTCAACGAGGGCCTGAAGCGTAAATTGAGCGTCACCATTCCCGCCCAGGACCTGGTCAGCCGACTGGACGTCAAGCTCGGCGAGCTCAAAGGCCAGGCCAATATCAAGGGCTTCCGTCCCGGCAAGGTGCCGACCACCTATCTCAAGAAGGTCTATGGCCGCTCCGCCATGAGCGAAGTGATGCAGGACGCGATCAATGCGACCGTGTCCGAGACGCTGGATGGCCGCTCCGAGCGCGCCGCGGCGCAGCCCAAGGTCGACCTGCCCAGCGACCAGGCCGTGATCAACGACGTCCTGGACGGCAAGGCCGATCTGGCGTTCGAAGTTGAGTACGAAGTGCTGCCGCCGGTCAAGCTGATGGACATCAAGGGGGTCAAGTTGACCCGCCCTGTGGTGGATGTCACCGAGCCAGAAATCGACGCCGAGGTAAACCGCGTCTTCGCGCAGAACCGTGGTTATGAAGACAAGGGCGACGAGGGCGTCGTCGCCACCGGCGATCGGCTCGGTCTGACGTTTGTCGGCAAGATCGACGGCAAGCCGTTCGACGGCGGCACCTCCGATCATGCGCACTTGACCGTCGGCTCCGGCGAATTCATCCCCGGCTTCGAAGAGCAACTCGTGGGCATGAAAAAAGGCGAAAACCGCGAGGTCAAGGTGACCTTCCCCCAGGATTACCAAAGCGACGAACTGGCCGGCAAGGATGCCGTGTTCGATGTGACGGTTCTGCACGTGGACGGCCCCAATGTCGGCGAGCTGAACGACGAGTTTGCCAAGAAGCTGGGCGTCGAGGATGTCGCTGCGCTGCGCGAGGCGGTGAAGGCCCAGATGCAGTCCGCGCTGAGCTCCATGAGCCGCCAGCACGTCAAGCGCCAGATTCTCGATGCGCTGGACGAGGGCCACAAATTCGACGTGCCCCAGCAACTGGTCGACGCCGAGTTCGAGCAGATCTGGGGCCGCGTCAAGCACGAGATTGATGCCCATGGTCGCTCGTTCGAGGACGAAGGCACCACTGAGGAGGCAGCGATCGCGCAGTACCGCACGATCGCCGAGCGCCGCGTGCGCCTCGGTCTGGTGGTCGCCGAGATCGGCAACCAGAACGAAGTCAACGTCACTGAGGACGAGCATCAGCAGGCCTTGATTGCCGAAGTGCGGCGTTTCCCGGGTCAGGAACAGCAGGTTTACGACTACTATCGCAAGAACCCGCAGGCGCTTGCCGGCCTGCGCGCGCCGGTGTTCGAGAACAAGGTCGTCGACTATGTCGCCGAACTGTCCGAGCAGACCGACAAGTCCATGAGCCGGGCCGAACTGGCCAAGCTGATCCAGGCCGACGAGGACGATGTTCCCGAAGAGCATCATCACTGATCTGCCTGTTGTATGAATGCAAAGCCGCCCCGCAACGGGCGGCTTTTTTGCTTGTATGCGCAATGTTCCGGAGTTCGCCACCATGACCGACGCTCGCATCGATATCCTGTTGACCCCCGCCCAGATGGGGGAAGCCGATCGGTTGGCGGTGCAGGCCGGGACGCGCTCGATCAAGCTGATGGAGGCGGCGGGCCGGGCGGTGAGCGAGGCTATCGTCGAGCGCTATTACCAGCGCTCGGTGCTGGTGCTGTGCGGCGGCGGCAACAATGGCGGCGATGGCTTTGTCGTGGCGCGCCTGCTCAAGGACAAGGGCTGGCCGGTGCAATTGCGCCTGCTCGGCGAGCTGGCGGCGCTCAAGGGCGATGCCGCAACCATGGCCGCGCAATGGGCCGGCCGCTCAGAACGGCCACGTGCCGCCGACTTGAAGGATACCGATCTGGTGGTGGATGCGCTGCTCGGAGCCGGGCTCGACCGCGATATCGATGGTGAGCTGGCCGACCTGATCGTGGCGATCAATGCGAGCGGCAAGCCGGTGGTCAGCATCGATGTGCCCAGCGGCATCGATGGCGCGACCGGCACCATCCGCGGCGTCGCGATCAAGGCGGATGCCACGGTCACGTTTTTTCGTCACAAGCCTGGCCATCTGCTGCAGCCGGGCCGCCACCTGTGCGGGGAAATCGTGCTGGCGCCCATCGGGATTCCCGATGCGGTGCTCGAGCCGATCGGCGCAACAACCTGGCGCAACTCGCCCAATCTCTGGCGTGTTCCGGCCGCCGGCAACCACGGCAACAAGTTCGACCGCGGACATTGCGTAATCGTATCCGGCGAACCGCTGCATACCGGCGCAGCGCGGCTTGCGGCCTATGGTGCGTTCCGTGCCGGCGCGGGGCTCGTGTCGCTAACGGGCAAGACCGAGGCGCTGCTGGTTCATGCTGCGCATGTGACGGCAGTGATGCTGAAGCCGGCCGACACAACGCAGCAATTGGCGCAGTTACTGGGCGATAAGCGCATCAATTCCGTCGTGATCGGGCCGGGCGCTGGGATCGGCCCGGAGACGCGGGACAATGTACTGGCCATTCTGGCATCAGGAGCAGCCGCGGTGCTGGACGCCGACGCCATCACCAGCTTCAAGGACGAGGCAGAACACTTGTTCACCGCGATCAAAACCGATCCCGCCCGGACGGTCGTATTGACGCCCCATGAAGGCGAGTTCCAACGCCTGTTCGGCGCTGTGCCCGGCTCCAAGCTGGAACGGGCGCGCAGCGCATCCAGCCATTCAGGCGCGGTCGTTATCCTCAAGGGCAGCGACACCGTCATAGCAGCGCCCGATGGACGCGCCGCAATCAACGCCAATGCTCCCGCTTATCTGGGCACCGCAGGCTCCGGCGACGTGCTGGCCGGCATCGTTGCGGGGCTGCTCGGACAGGGCATGGCGGGCTTTGAAGCCGCCGCCGCCGCTGTCTGGATTCATGCCGAAGCCGCTACCGCCTTTGGCGGACCGGGCATGATCAGCGAGGACCTGCCGGACCTGGTGCCGCAGGTATTGGCGGAGCTATAGCGCAGGCGAAGCCTACCATCGCACCATCAGCCGCTCCAGGCCGTGGAAATGGTAAACGTTGTTGTAGCGCGGTTCCTCGGCAATCCGCAGATTGGGCAAGCGCCGGAACAGTTCGCCGAACGCCACCTGCAATTCGATTCGCGCCAGCGGCGCACCGATGCAGAAGTGAATGCCAGCGCCAAAGCTGACATTGGCGCCATCGCCGCGAAACGGATCGAAGCTGTTGGCATCATCAAAACGCAACGGGTCGCGATTGGCCGCGCCCAGCATCAGCCCGATCGTGTCGCCTTTCTTGAAGGCGATACCTTCGTATTCCAGATCGCTCAGGGCATAACGCGTGAACATATGCAGCGGGGCATCAAAGCGCAGGCATTCCTCCACCGTGGCCGCCGCCTGCGCGTCGCTCGCGAACAGGCTGGCGGGATCGAAGCCGCTTTGCAGGATGGATTTGACGCCATTGCCGGTCGTGTGCACCGTCGCTTCATGCCCGGCATTGAGCAGCAGGATGGCGGTGGAGATCACCTCCTCGTCCGTTAGCCTGGTGCCGTTATGCTCCGCGGTAAGCATGTGGGTCAGCAGGTCCTCGCGCGGCGCCTTGCGGCGTTCGTCGATCACCCCGCGCAGATAGGCCATGAAGTCGAATGACGCGCGGTTTGCGTCGTGCTCAATGTCCTCGGTGACGCCGAACATGTACATGGCCACCATGCGGTTGCTCCAATTGAGCAGTTGCGGCGCCATTGCAGCGGGCAGTCCCAGCATCTCGGCGATGACGATGGCCGGGATCGGCGCGGCGAAGGCGGTGATCAGATCGACGCTGTCCTGACCTTCGAAGCTGTCGATCATCTCGTTAGCCAGCGCGACGATGCGCGGACGCAGATGCTCGACATGACGCGATACGAAAGCGCGGTTGACCAAGGTGCGCAGTCGCGTATGCGCCGGCGGCTCCAAGGTCAGCAGAGAATATTTTTCAGTAAGGTCGAAATGGGCGGTATGGGCCTTGGGCTCGGGCAGGCCAAGCTCCTCGCGCGTAGCGACATGCAAAATTTGGCGGCCAAACCGCTTGTCGCGCAACAGGGCACTGACCTGCCGAAAGCCGGCAAAACACCAATGACCATAGTCTTCCCAGAAAAACGCGGGGCTACCGGCGTGAACTGCGGAATAGAACGCATAGGGGTCCTGGAAAAACGCCGGATCGCGCGGATCGGCATGCGCCCGCCGGTTGGCAATGTCGACAGCAGAGGGACGAAACGGCGTATCCAGCATTGCAAGCTCGCGTTTGAACCGATCCTATGACGCTACATTGCTGCGCCGCTGTGCGAAAGTGCTCGAAATACGCACCCTCTTGCAACCGGGCTGCCAAACGAGCGTTATATGGAGATCGCCAGCCCTTGCTGGCGGTATCCTATGGGGCGGAGACCATCATGGAAAAATCACGTGAAGAC
Organism: uncultured Devosia sp.; assembly: GCF_964244875.1. NCBI lineage: Bacteria > Pseudomonadati > Pseudomonadota > Alphaproteobacteria > Hyphomicrobiales > Devosiaceae > Devosia > uncultured Devosia sp. The sequence goes on along the minus strand of NZ_CAXTKA010000005.1, from coordinate 173,021 downwards.
CTGATCCGCGAGCGTGCCTATGCCTTGTGGGAGCGCGCCGGATCGCCCGGCAGCCACAGCCAGGACTTCTGGCGCAAGGCGGAACGCGAATTGGCCCAGGAACTCGGTGCGGATGGTGCCAAGCCAGCCTCCGGGGCATCCATGACAAAAATGCCGTCGGGAACGCTGGCCCGCTGAGTTCGTCGAACAAGTGCTGGGGATTGACCGGGCCGCTGCGGAGCACTATCGGCAGCGATGCTTTCACGCACAGCGGAGTTCCCCGAGTGAGCGATCTGACCCTGACCGCGGCCGTCGACAATATCTACGCGTCGCTGGCGTCCGGCAATGAAGATCTTGACGGCCATATTGTCGCGCTCAAGAGCGTTCTGAGCCGCGATGGAATAAAGGAAGCCGTGTTCGAGCCGGCGCGCCTCGCCCAGAACAACCGCCAGGGCCGCAAGCTGATGCAGGCCTATTTTCGCAAGCGCGGCGTAACCGTCAGCTTTTCGGGCAGTTGAGCCAAGTGCGGATAGCGCCGAGGCTGCATGCCGGCGCATTTCATCAGCCATCGCCCAAAAAATAGTCGAGGCCATGCAGCGGGGCTCGTCGCTGCCATGTGACCATAGGAGACTCACATGAAATTTCTCTGTCTCGTCTATTTCGCTCCGGACGCCTTTGACGGCATGACGCCCCTAGAACAAAAGCAACTCGACGACAGGACCATCGAAGACGACCACAGGCTCAGGGCATCCGGACACTTGTTGATCGCTTCTCCGCTGGCTGATGCCAAGACCGGCGTGACCATCGACCGTCGCCAGCGTATGCGCCTTTCTACGGCCGACGGACCATTTGCCGAAACCAAGGAAGTAGTCGGAGGCTTCTTGTTGCTTGAAGCCGAGGACATGGCCGAAGTCCTGTTGCTGCTGCAGGACGATCCGATCGCTGCCTATGGACGACTTGAGATCAGGCCGCTGATGGACGCCCATCACCACAGCGAGACAGGGCAGGGGCGTCCTGAGTTCAAGGCTCTCTAGCTCATTTCAGGGGCGCGGCCCGCGCCGCGTCCCCCAACGGTCGGCAAGCCATGCCAGCGCAACGGCGACGAGCCCCGCATTCACCTTCACGGCACATCGCTGCAGGCTTCTATTGAACCTCGCCCCATTGCCGCCTATCTGTGCCACTACCGCATTATCTGGCGGCATGGTTGGCCAGTTGCGCTGATTCGTTTTTCAAGGCACGGTCCCGGCTATTGGATGTCCGGTTTTCGGGAATGGTACGTGCACAACTGAGATGGCTGACCCGGGCTCATTCGAGACGGCGCAGCAAAGGGGCATCAAGATATGAAAGATCCGATCGATCTTTACATGAATACGCTCGTTCCCATGGTGGTCGAGCAATCCAATCGTGGCGAGCGCGCTTTTGATATCTATTCGCGCCTCCTGCGCGAGCGAATCATTTTTGTGACTGGCGTTGTCGAAGACAACATGGCGAGCCTGATCGTGGCTCAATTGTTGTTCCTCGAGTCCGAAAATCCGAAAAAAGAGATCGCACTTTACATCAATTCGCCCGGCGGCGTGGTGACGGCCGGCCTGTCGATCTACGACACGATGCAGTTCATTCGACCCGCCGTCGCCACCATGGTGATGGGGCAGGCGGCCTCCATGGGCTCGCTCCTGTTAACGGCCGGCGAGCATGGCATGCGCACCTCGCTGCCCAATTCGCGGGTCATGGTTCACCAGCCGTCGGGTGGCTATCAAGGCCAGGTTACGGACATTCTGATCCATGCCAAGGAGGTTGAAGGCCTCAAGCGCCGGCTCAACCAGATCTATGAGAAGCACACCGGACGCACCTACGAGGAAATCGAGAATGCGCTCGAGCGCGACCGATTCCTGTCCGCCGACGAGGCCAAGACCTTTGGCCTCATCGACACGGTGCTCGACAAGCGCGCGGTGCCCGATGCGGTCTGATCCGCGCCCGTTAACGCCAATCCATATGCGCCGTGGACTGTGATGTTCGCGCAATTGCACCGGGCCGGATCGACCGTTAAGGTCGGTTCGGCTTAGACTTTCTTTAGGCCTCGAGCGTTAGCCTGTCAGCTAGCGCTTATTTTGGGAGCAACGCTCCCGGGAGTGACAGGATGTCCAAAGAGACAACGAACGGCGAAACCTCCAAGAACACGCTTTATTGCTCGTTCTGCGGGAAATCCCAGCATGAGGTTCGCAAGCTGATTGCCGGCCCGACCGTGTTCATCTGTGATGAATGCGTCGAGCTGTGCATGGACATCATCCGCGAAGAGAACAAGACCTCCATGGTCAAGTCCTCCGATGGCGTGCCGACCCCTGCCGATATCTGCAAGGTGCTCGACGACTACGTCATCGGCCAGTACCGCGCCAAGCGCGTACTCTCCGTGGCCGTGCATAACCACTACAAGCGCCTCCACCATTCGTCCAAGAACCAGGATATCGAGCTCTCCAAGTCCAATATCCTGCTGATCGGGCCCACCGGATCAGGCAAGACCCTGCTGGCCCAGACGCTGGCCCGCATCCTCGACGTGCCGTTCACCATGGCCGATGCGACGACGCTGACCGAAGCCGGCTATGTCGGCGAGGACGTTGAGAACATTATCCTCAAATTGTTGCAGTCTGCTGACTACAACGTGGAAAAGGCTCAGCGCGGCATCGTCTATATCGACGAAGTCGACAAGATTTCCCGCAAGTCCGACAATCCGTCCATCACCCGTGACGTGTCGGGCGAAGGCGTGCAGCAGGCCTTGCTGAAGATCATGGAAGGCACCGTCGCTTCGGTTCCGCCCCAGGGTGGCCGCAAGCATCCGCAGCAGGAATTCCTGCAGGTGGACACGACCAATATCCTGTTCATCTGCGGTGGTGCCTTTGCCGGGCTGGAAAAGATCATCTCTGCGCGTGGCGAAGGCTCGGGCATCGGCTTTGCCGCCACTGTCAAGGATCCTGCCGATCGTCGGGTTGGCCAGGTTCTGGCCGATGTAGCGCCCGAAGATCTGGTCCGGTTCGGGCTGATCCCGGAATTCATCGGCCGCCTGCCGGTTTTGGCGACCTTGGAAGACCTGGATGAAGCGGCGTTGATCGAAATCCTGACCGCACCCAAGAACGCCTTGGTGCGCCAGTACCAGCGCCTGTTCAACATGGAAGAGGTCGATCTCACCTTCCACGAGGACGCACTCAAGGCCATCGCCAAGCGGGCCATCGAACGCAAGACTGGTGCACGCGGGCTCCGCTCGATTATGGAAGCCATCCTGCTCGACACCATGTACGACCTGCCATCGCTGGAAGGCGTTGAAGAAGTCGTCATTTCCGAGGAAGTGGTCAACGGTAAGGATGTGCGCCCGCTCTACATCTATTCCGATCGCAAGAAGGAAGACATGCCCGCCGGGGCGTGAGTGTGTAATCGCATTGATCGAAAACGCCGGGCCCCTGGAGTCCGGCGTTTTTGTTTAGGTGCAGCTCGGAAGCGGATCATGGCGGAGTTTATCTGTGACGCGCAGGTTATTTACTGGCGCGGACCTTCCCCATACTATTTTGCAGCAATCCCGGCAGATATCGGTGTGCGGATCGCAGAACGGTCTCGTTCTGTTTCCTATGGCTGGGGCGTCATTCCAGTCGATGCGGAGATCAAAGATGTTGCCTTCCGCACCTCGTTATTTTCAAAGGACGGCAGCTACCTCCTGCCGCTAAAGGCCAAGGTCCGCTCGCAATTGGGCGCAATGGACCTGGAGATACTGCGCATTGCCATGACGCTCGGCTAGAGTTCCTAGGCCGCCTGCTGCGGCTTCGGCCCGACATAGCGCGATTGCGGCCTGATGAGCCGTCCGCCCAAAACCTGTTCCCTCGCATGCGCAATCCATCCACCGGTGCGGCCCATGGCGAAGACGCAGGTGAAGGTTGCCCGCGGGAAGCCGAGGGATTCCAGCAAGAGCGCGGTGTAGAACTCGACGTTGGTCTCGAGCCGGCGGTCGGGCTTTTTGCGCTTGAGGGCAGCGAGGGCGGCTCTTTCTACGGCTTCGGCGAGGGCGAGGCGGACGGGGTCGATGGCGCTCGAGGTGGCGAGGAGTTCAACGGCGCCCTTGAGGGCATCGGCGCGGGGGTCGCGGACCCGATAGACGCGGTGGCCAAAGCCCATCAAGCGTTCGCCACGCGCCAGCTCATCCTCAACCCATCGCGCGGCATTGGCGGGGGTGCCGACGGCATCCAGCATATCCAGTACCGGACCGGGCGCGCCGCCATGCAGCGGCCCCTTGAGCGCGCTGAGGCCAGCCAGGATTGCCGAGGCGAGACCCGCCTGCGTTGAAGCCACCACCCGCGCCGCGAAGGTGGAAGCGTTAAGACCATGGTCGGCGACGGTCACGAGATAGCGGTCGAGCGCGGCGACTTGCTGCGCTTCAGGCGCCTTGCCTAACATCATGGCAAGGATATCGCAGGCATGAGTGACGCCCGGGTTGGGTGCGATCGGAGCCAGTCCCGACCGCAGGCGGATGATGCCGGGCGTGAATACGGCAGGGGCCGCGATCAAGTGCAAGGCCGTGGTCAAATCATCGCCGTCGGGCAGGCGGGCGAGCAGGGCGCGGACGGCTTCGATGGGCGTCAGGGCCAGCAGGTCCGCATCGACGCTGGCAAGATGCTTGAACACCGCGACCCGGGCAGCGCCCAGCCCCTCCGGCAGCCCCGACAGATCAGGAAAAAAGCCGTCCAGCAGCAAGGACAAGACATCCTCGTAGCGGCTATGGACCAGATCATCCAGCGACACTCCGCGAATGATCAGCCTCCCCGCAATGCCATCCACATCCGACAGCACCGTTTCAGCCGCGACGACATCGTCCAAACCACCAATCATTGCCTGCTCCTGTTCAGTTGCCACTAGGATCGAGGCTGCTATGATTGACGTCAATCTTGATCAATTGGATCAATGTATATCATGGATTGGCTTTCGGCGCACGACGCCCTCGCGCTGCTCGGAACGCAGCCCCAAACGCTTTACGCCAATGTCAGCCGGGGTCGGATCAAAGCCAAACGTGACCCCGATGACAGCCGCAAGAGCCTCTATCGTGGCGACGATGTGCGCCGCCTGGCGCAGCGCGCAGCCGGCCGACGCAAGCAGGATGCGGTAGCGGCCCAGGCGATGCAGTGGGGTGACCCGGTCCTTCCCACCAGCATCTCGACCGTGTTGGGTGGCCGATTGCTGTATCGCGGTCGCGATGCGGTCGAGCTGGCGGAAACCGCGACCCTGGAGGATATCGCTGCGCTGCTGTGGCAGGCACCATGCCAACTTCCTGCACAGAGGCCGGTCGACATCACCGGGCTGTCAACCGCCTTCGTTGCCTTGGCTACGAAGGCCGCGCAAATCTTCCCCGCCGTTCGTTCGCCCGCTCCCTTGGCCCAGGAAGCCGGCTCGGTGCTGGCGGTGCTGGCTACATCCCTCATGGGAGACGCAGCGGCCGGCGACATGCTGCATGTGCGTCTGGCGCGGCGGTGGGCGCGGGCCGACGCCACTGAAATCATCCGCCGCACGCTGGTCCTGCTTGCCGACCATGAGCTCAACGCCTCGACCTTTGCGGCGCGCATCGCTGTGTCTACCGGAGCCTCGCTCTGGAGCGGCGCGGTTGCAGGGCTCGCGACCCTCAATGGACCGCGCCATGGCCTAGCTTGGCGCGCGGTGGCGGCACTTGCCCACGACCTTGATCACACGCCAGGCTCGCCACACGATGCCCTGCGCGACTGGCTGGGTGAAGGGCGCTCCGTGGCGGGCATGGGCCACCCGCTTTATCCAGATGGCGATGCGCGTGCCACGGCGCTGCTTGACCAATTCGACATCCCGGCACCATTTCGCCAGCTGGGAGAGGCCGGCGAGCAGATTACCGGGGAACGGCCTAACATGGATTTTGCCCTGGCGGCGATGGCGACAGCTTTCGAGCTGCCGGCAGACGCACCGATGACGCTGTTCGCCCTGGCGCGCTGCGTGGGCTGGCTGGCCCATGCGCTGGAACAGATCGCCGCTGGGCCGCTGATCAGGCCACGGGCTCGCTACGTCGGCGCGGCCGCTCCAGCATGATCCGCAAGCCGATGACCGAGGCAATGCGCTGGGGGCATTGGTGATGCTCAGCGGGTATTAACCGTCATATTTCTGCAAAGGTTGACTTGCTCGCCGCGCCGGCTGACCTATTTATTAATCAGAATCAGCTCAGCCTAGCTTTCAGGGCTGTCTGTAACGGGCGCGCTGCACAAAATCCTTCCTCCCTGCGTGCCCCGGAAAGGATTAGAGATGTCGGACTTCAATCCCGCCGGCGGTGAAGCCAACCGCGATCGGGTTTATCCAGTTCTTCCGCTGCGCGACATCGTCGTGTTTCCCGGCATGATAGTGCCGCTGTTCGTCGGCCGTGAGAAATCGGTCAAGGCGCTCGAAGAAGTCATGCGCGACGACAAGCACATTCTCGTCGTGACCCAGAAGAACGCCCAGGACGACGATCCAGTGCCCGAGCAGATTTATGCGACCGGCACCATCGCCACCGTCCTGCAATTGCTCAAGCTCCCCGATGGCACCGTTAAAGTGCTGGTGGAGGGGCTTAGCCGTGCCACCATCGACCGCTACCTCCAAACCGTCGACTACTTCGAAGCCGAGGCCACAGCGCTTGCCGAGCCGGAGGACGACGCTACCGAGGTCGAAGCCCTGGCCCGTTCGGCGACCACCGAATTCGAGAGCTACGTTAAGCTCAACAAGAAGATTTCGGCCGAGGTCGTAGCGGCCGTCGGGCAAATCGAAAACCACTCCAAGCTAGCCGACACAATCGCCAGCCACCTCGTTATCAAGATCAACGAGAAGGAAGACCTGCTCGCCACCGTTTCGGTAGCCGAGCGCTTCCAGAAGATTCTCGGCCTGATGGAAGGCGAGATCGGCGTGCTGCAGGTGGAAAAGCGCATCCGCTCCCGCGTCAAGCGGCAGATGGAAAAGACCCAGCGCGAATATTACCTCAATGAGCAGATGAAGGCGATCCAGCGTGAGCTGGGTGACGGCGAGGAAGGCTCCAACGAGATCACCGAGCTCGAAGACCGTATCGCCAAGACCAAGCTGAGCAAGGAAGCCCGTACCAAGGCCGATGCCGAGATCAAGAAGCTCAAGACCATGAGCCCGATGTCGGCCGAAGCCACCGTCGTGCGCAACTATCTCGACGTGCTGCTCGGCCTGCCCTGGGGCAAGAAGAGCAAGGTCAAGCGCGATCTGGTCTTGGCCGAAAAGGTGCTGGACGAGGATCACTATGGCCTCGAAAAGGTCAAGGAACGCATCCTCGAGTATCTGGCAGTGCAAGGTCGCGTCGGCAAGCTCAAGGGGCCGATCCTTTGCCTCGTTGGCCCTCCGGGCGTCGGCAAGACCTCGCTTGGCAAGTCGATCGCCAAGGCGACCGGCCGAGAGTTCGTGCGCATGGCTCTGGGCGGGGTTCGGGACGAGGCCGAAATCCGCGGTCATCGCCGCACCTATATCGGATCCATGCCTGGAAAGGTGATCCAGTCGCTCAAGAAGGTGGGTAAATCCAATCCGCTGTTCCTGCTCGACGAGATCGACAAGATGGGCCAGGACTTCCGTGGCGATCCGTCCTCGGCCCTGCTCGAGGTGCTCGATCCCGAGCAGAACCACACCTTCGCCGATCACTACCTAGAGGTCGATTATGATCTCAGCGACGTGATGTTCGTGACCACCTCGAACACCCTGAACATCCCCGGCCCATTGATGGACCGTATGGAGATCATCCGCCTGTCGGGTTACACCGAGCAGGAAAAGCACGGGATCGCCAAGCAGCACCTGATCCCGGAGACGCTTCTGGAAAACGGGCTGGCCCATGGCGAGTTCGTGCTGAGCGACGACATGCTGACCGCCGTGATCCAGCGCTACACCCGTGAAGCGGGCGTGCGTAACCTCAAGCGCGAAATCAGCAAGCTGATGCGCAAGGCGGTGGCCGAGATCGTCAAGACCAAGGCCAAGTCGATCGTGATCGATGAGGCCAAGCTGGCCAACTATCTGGGTGCGGACGTCTACAAGCACGGCGAGATCGAAGCCGAGGCACAGGTGGGTCTGGTGACTGGCCTGGCGTGGACTTCGGTGGGTGGCGAGCTCCTGACGATCGAAGGCGTGATGACGCCGGGTAAGGGTCGCATGACCGTGACCGGCAACATCAAGGAAGTGATGAAGGAATCGCTGACCGCGGCGACGGCCTATGTGCGTTCGCGCTCGATCGATTTTGGCATCAAGCCGCCGATGTTCGACACGCGTGACATCCACGTCCACCTGCCCGAAGGCGCCACCCCCAAGGATGGTCCGTCGGCTGGTATCGGCCTTGCCACGGCGATCGTTTCGGTGATGACCGGCATCCCGGTGCGCAACGATGTCGCCATGACCGGCGAGATCACGCTGCGGGGCAGGGTGCTGCCTATCGGCGGATTGAAGGAAAAGTTGTTGGCCGCTCTGCGCGGCGGCATCAAGACCGTCTTGATCCCCGAGGAGAACGTCCGCGATCTCGCCGAGATCCCGGATATCGTCAAGCAAGGCATGGAAATCGTGCCGGTTAGCCGGATGGATCAGGTGATCAAGCGCGCTTTGGTGCGCGAGCCGACCGCCATCGAGTGGAACTATGACGAGGTCACGCCAACGGTTTCTACAGCCGTGGAAACCTCGGACGATGCCACCACGGGCCTGCCGCACTAACCGGCTGGAGATGAATGAAAAAACGGCGCGCTCGGGCGCCGTTTTTGTTTGGCCGTCAGAGCCGTAAGCTCGACACGACCTGCAATTCCGCTCCTCCCCGCGGTAAGATCGATGGAAGCGTGCCCAGGGCCGGCATACATCCGCCGATCGCTTCAAGCTCCTGTCGAATCCTGTCAGCATCATCCGTCATAAGGATGAGGTCATCATCAGCGTGCCGGCTAGCGGCTCGAACAGGAGCAGTCTCTTGAACAAGGCACTCGTTGTTATCCTTGCCGCCGTGACCCTGGATTCGATCGGCATCGGGCTGATCTTTCCCATCCTGCCGGCGCTGTTGCGCGATGTGGGGCATTTGAGCGAGGTCGCGACGTTGCTCGGGATCATGCTGGCGCTCTATTCGGCCTGCCAGTTCCTGTTCTCTCCGATATTGGGTGTCCTGAGCGATCGCTACGGGCGACGGCCCGTGCTGCTGGTGTCGCTAGCGGGCGCCGCGATCGATTATCTCGTCATGGCCTTCGCGCCCGAATTGTGGATGCTGGTGCTCGGCCGCGCCATATCGGGCATTACCAGCGCCAACATGGCGGTCGCCACAGCCTACATCACCGACATTTCGAGCGAAGAGGAACGCGCCCAGCGCTTTGGCCTGTTCCACGCCATGTTCGGCATCGGCTTCATCATCGGCCCGGTGCTTGGCGGCATGCTGGGCGACATCTGGGTCCGCGCGCCCTTCATTGCCGCCGCAGTGTTGAACGGGGTCAATTTTGCCCTCGCCTTGTTCGTGCTGCCGGAATCGCGCAAGGGCCAGACCGGCACGCGCTTCGATCTCGATACGCTCAATCCGTTCAAGCCGTTGAAATGGGCGCTGACCTTCAAGGCGCTGATCCCGCTGATGGCGATATTCGTGATCATGAATTTTATCGGCACCATGTATGGCACGATGTGGGCGCTGTTCAGCGAAGACGCGTTCGGCTGGAGCGGGCTGACGATCGGTCTGTCGCTGGGCACGTTCGGGGTCTTCCATGCCGGGGCACAAGCCTTCCTCACGGGTCCCGCCGTAGCCCGCCTGGGCGAGCGCGGGGCCCTGATCGTGGGCATGGCCTGCGAGTTGACGGCGTTGGTGATCCTGGGCTTGGCCACGCAGGGCTGGATCCTCTTCGCGCTGGCTCCGCTCTTCGCCCTGGGCGGCATCGGCATGCCGGCCCTGCAATCGCTGACCACGACGCAGGTGGATGCGGACAAACAGGGGCAGTTGCAGGGCGTGCTGGCCAGCCTTGTCAGCCTTGCCGCCATATTCGGCCCGCTATTTTTCAGTTTTACGTACTTCGCGCTGCGCCAGACCTCTCCCGGACTGATCTGGATCGTTGGCGCCGGCATCTACCTTCTGGCCTTGCCGTTGATGCTGGGCATTCGGCGCAGCGTGGCAAAGCCAGCGATAGGATGATTGCGCTGATGGCCGAAACGGCCGGGAATCCGGGGAAAAACTGAAAAACCGCACTTGCCCGCCTGCCATTTCCGGTTCATTAACAGGTTTGCACCGCCTGGCGGACGGAAAAGCCCGGAAATCCTTGCGTTTCGTGTCAGAATCGCCAAAGGGTGGCCCCGTTTTGGTTCGCCAGCCATGGCGGGCATTCACTGTGAGGAAACGCTATGAACAAAAACGATCTGGTTGGCGTCGTTGCCGACAAGGCTACGATCACCAAGGCCCAGGCCGCCGAAGCTGTGGATGCAGTGTTCGAGGCTATTACGGCGTCGCTCAAGGGCGGCGATGAAGTTCGTCTGGTGGGCTTTGGCACTTTTGCCGTCTCCGCCCGCAAGGCCACCACGGGCCGCAATCCCGCCACTGGCGCAGAAATTCAGATTCCGGCATCCAACCAGGCAAAGTTCAAGCCCGGCAAAGGCCTGAAGGACGCGATCAACTAATCACCGGCAACGGTTTGATGATCGATCGGCCCCGAGCGCTGTGCGCCGGGGCCGTTTCTTCGTCCATGACGCCGCGCCAACGCTGTTGGCAGTTGACGGCCAGGGACGGGCACCCTAATCAGGGCACACCTGACGCGAGCCTTTGGCTCAGCGGGCGATTAGCTCAGTTGGTAGAGCGCCTCGTTTACACCGAGGATGTCGGCGGTTCGAGTCCGTCATCGCCCACCATTCTTTGCCGGTCGGGTTCATTCAAGTTTACGATGTCATGCAATTGCGGGTAGTGGCCATATCGGTTGCCGCGACCTGCATGCTGCCTCCCCCAATCCAGCATTTTGTGCGCTGCCAGACACTTGGGCGATCTTCAGTCACGGGTTGGTGATCGCATAGGGCAAAGCAATCGGCAACCGAAACGGTCGCCTCAGGTTCTCCATGTCGAAGCGTCTGCCGGTCGGGCCTTGGCTGTTTGCCACCGGCTGCTGGCGGCAGGAGGAGAGCGAAGTGAAACGTCATTTATGCGCATTGGCCGCCATTACGCTCATGGGGGCCGGCGCGGCTTATGCGCAGGATGCGGCAGCCGGCGAGACCGTTTTCAAAAAATGCCAGAGCTGCCATGACGTCGGCGAAAACGCCAAGAATCGCATGGGGCCGGTGCTGAACGGAGTCGTCGACCGGGTTGCTGGCACCTACGAAGGCTACAAATATTCGACCGCCATGGTCGACGCCGGTGCCGGCGGATTGATCTGGACCCCCGAAACGCTCGATCCCTTCCTGACCACGCCGCGAGACTATGTGCCCGGCACGAAGATGAATTACGCGCTCAAGGACGCCACCGATCGCGCCAATGTCATTGCCTATCTGCAAACGCTGTCGACGCCCGCCGTGGCGCCCCCGGCCCCTTAGAAGCAATATTGACCATGCCTGCTCTTGCCACGCATTTCCGCTGACTTTCTTGTCCGCACGCTGCGCCTGCGCTCCAGCAACATGATCATCCCGAATATCTCCGAGTGGGGATGAACCGGCGCTGCGGCGCCATGGAACAACTGGAGGACGAGTCTTGAAACACTGGATTCTTGCCGGCACCCTGTCGATGGGTGCCTTGATGACGGCAACGGCCATGGCCCAGGAGACTACTGTGCTCAAGGGCACCGAGGCCTATGGCAATTGGGAAAAAGACGCCCCCGGCGTGACCCGTCTGCTGACGCCGCAGGATTTGGAGGCGGCCAACTTGACAGAGTCGGCATCCAATTCGCCATCCACCGTTGCCAAGCCGGAAGGCGCACTGCCAAAGGTCCCCGAAGGCTTCAAAGTGGAGCTGGTCGTTACGGGCATCGAAAACCCGCGCGCTATCCGCTTTGCGCCCAATGGCGATTTGTTTGTCAGTGATTCCGATCCCGGCAGCGTCCTGGTTTATCATTTTGCCGATGGCGCCGCCAAACCGGCTTCCGAAGGCGTATTCGCCGAGGGGCTGAACCAGCCTTACGGCATCGCCTTCTATCCCTCAGGTGACAATCCGGAATGGGTTTACGTCGCCGAAAGCGACGGCCTGAAGCGCTTCCCCTACAAGAGCGGCGACCTCAAGGCTTCGGCCGAGCCCGAAACTCTTTTCAACAACATAGCGCCTGAGCACCACTGGACCCGCGACGTGGTGTTTTCCCCTGATGACAAGACGATGTACTATTCGGTCGGATCCGGCTCCAATGTTGGCGACGGCACCATGGATCCCGAACCCGAAGGTGGCGTGGAGGCCTGGGCAGCATCGCATCCGCTTGGCGTGTCGTGGGGTGAAGAAGAGCGCCGCGCCGCCGTGCTCGCCTATGATCCCGATGGCAAGAACGAACGCTATTTTGGCACAGGCCTGCGCAATTGCGCCGGTATGACCCTGCAACCCGCAACTGGTGAGCCCTGGTGCGCGGTCAACAATGTCGATGAACTCGGCGACAACGTTCCGTTCGAATTCGTCACCTCGGTCAAGGAAGGCGCGTTCTACGGCTGGCCGTGGTACTATATTGGCGACAATCCCGACCCTCGCTGGACCGCCGATCCCCGCGAGGACCTGGCGGATAAGGTGACCGTTGGCGACATCTTGATCCAGGCCCATTCAGCGCCGTTGAACCTGGTGTTCTACAACAATGATGCCTGGGCCGACTACAAGGGCGATGCCTTTATCGCCCTGCACGGATCTTGGAATCGCGGTCAGCGCACCGGCTACAAGATCGTTCGTGCCGAGTTCGACGACGCCGGCAAGGCGACCGGCAGCTATGAAGACTTTGTCACCGGCTTCGTCATCGATGCCGACAATGTCTGGGGTCGTCCTGTAGGCGTTGCCGTATCGCCAGACGGCTCGCTCTTCGTCTCCGACGACGGCAGCGGCTCGATCTGGCGCATCAGCAAAGAGTAACTGGCCGCAAGCCTAGATGAGAGCCCCGCCATGGCGGGGCTCTTTGCGTTCGGGCATGGCGCTTACTGACAGATTTCCACAGCGAGTCGCGTGCCTCCAAGCGCGACCGGTTTTTGTCACCCAAATGTCTTTGAACGCTTGACTTACCCCCGAGCGGTCGGTAGACGAACCCCACGTTGCGCAAAGGAAACTTTGCCGCTGCGGGAGTAGCTCAGTTGGTTAGAGCGTCGGCCTGTCACGCCGAAGGTCGCGGGTTCGAGCCCCGTCTCTCGCGCCACTCATTTCAAGCATTTGCTGGTGAGTGTAAAACGGCTTGGCGCCGAAGAGATCGGCGATATTGTTCAGTTTTTGGATGCTTGCTGCCCTCGGCGCAAGCATAAGCTCGCCTCGAAAGGCGAGCTTATTTGGTGTCGTCCGGTTTCAGGCCGCCTGCTTGGCTTTCGCCGTCCGCTTGCGCGGCGGCTTGATGGTCTTGGCGGCCGTGGCGGCGAGTTCGGTGGCAGCCTTGAACCAATAGGCCTGATCCTGGCCGGCAGGGCAGCCATCGGCTTCCCAAAGGATATAGGCGCGGTCACGAATATGATCGTCCACTGGGGTGTGCTCCGTATTGATGCCGCTACAAGGTGTGCCTGGATGCTTAACGAAAGGTAAACGCTGATCGTACAAAACAGGCTGCGGTTGCGTCAGCTTCATTTCGCCGTGAGGCGGCTGACGAGATGTAACGAAAAGTCATATAGAACGAACTGATGTGCGTTAACTCCAACGAGGATCGCCCCATGCCCGCCAATCGCCATGCCGCCATCGCCCGCCTGCTGCCCGCCAATCGTCTGGTTTGGGCATCGCTTATGCTGCTGCCGCTCCTGCTGGTGGCGTTTTGGCAGGTTGGCCCCATGGCAGAGGAAAAGCCGGTCGTGATTCCGGCACCGACCCAAGACCTGACCGCGCAATCGGGTTCCGCAACGGCTGTGTTCGCAGGCGGCTGCTTCTGGGGCGTGCAGGGGGTGTTCCAGCACGTCAAGGGCGTTTCCATGGCCATGGCCGGCTATGCTGGCGGTGCTGCGGACACTGCCACCTACGATCAGAGCAGTTCGGGCCAAACCGGCCACGCGGAGTCGGTTCAGATCACCTATGATCCCAAAGTCGTCACCTATGGCCAGTTACTGCAGATCTATTTTTCGGTTGCGCATAATCCGACCCAGTTGAACTACCAGGGCCCTGACCACGGCACCCAATACCGTTCAACTATCTTCCCGCAAAATGATGAGCAGGCAACCACTGCCAAGGCTTACATCGCCCAGCTCGACGCGACCGGCGCTTTTGGCGCTCCCATCGTGACAACGATCGAGCCCGGCAAGACCTTTTATGCCGCCGAGCAATATCATCAGGACTTCCTAACGCTGAACCCGACCTATCCCTACATCGTCTACAATGATTTGCCCAAGGTCGCTGCGCTCAAGGAGCTCTTCCCTTTGGCGTATAGCGATCAGCCGATCTTGGTTGGCCAACTCTAACACCTCACAGACGGCAAAATTCCCAAGCAATGTCCGCGCCTGAGCAATCAGGTGTGGGCATTTTGGCGTGTGGCCGATGCGCAACGCTCGGTTGCTGCCTTGTTTTGGCCGTGCACCGAACCGATTTCAGCCTCTAATGGCAGCAAACTGCGGTTCTCGAGCGATTGCGTGCCGGTGATCCGGCAGCGATGGGTTTCGAACGTTCTGGAACCCCGTGGCAAGCGCGACGTTGCCGCCTTGATTGAAATGCGTGGGAGGATGGCTTTGATCGTGTTCAAAAAACTGCTGTTGTCCATGCTGGTCGGCATGCTGCCGGTTGGCGGCGCCATGGCTGCAGACGTGATCACCGCGCCTGCAACGACGCCGGCCCCATTGCCTGTCTATCAGGAGCCCGCTTTCGACTGGAGCGGTTTTTATGCCGGCGTGTACGGCGCCGCCCAGTTCGGCTCGACCAGCGACGATCAATATGGATTGGGAATCAGCGCCGGCGTTAACGCACAATTCGATTTTTATTTGCTCGGTGCTGAAGTTGCGGTGCATGGATTGACCGGCGATGTGGGTGAAACGGCCTACGGCCAGATTCTTGGCCGCGCCGGACTCGTGGTGACCGACGACGTAGTCGTTTACGGCGCTGGTGGATATGGACTCGATCTCGGCGCGCCGGATGAGGACGACATCCTGGTCGGCGGCGGCGTCGAGTTGACTGTGACCGACACCATCTCCGTCGAGGCACAATATCTGCACGGCTTCCCCCTGTCCGGCGATGACGACAAGGACCAGTTTACCATCGGTGCCAACTACCATTTTTAGGCGCCGAATCGATCCCTCGGTTCCGCCACGGCGGGGCTCCCAATGACTCCAACCGCACCATTGGCTTGGCCGAAAGTGCTCTGATTTCCGCCTCTTAGGTGACACAACGTTGCCGCCGAGACGGCATAATGTATCGCATTTGTATCAAATTGGGCCAATTGGGATGCAATCGCGCAACACATGCCCCGAAATGGACACCAAATCTTATCCGCACCGCCAAATTTGCCTCGGTGCGGGGTTGTTATCGCGGTGCCTCTGAGGCATCTATCATGTCGACTACGGTTAACTCTATGGAGTGCAAGATATGTTTGTACGTTCTCTCTCTCTCGGTGTCGCAGCTGCGGCGCTTCTCTCGTCGGGCGCAATGGCGGCCGATCTGTTCATCCCAACCACGCCAGAGCCCATCTATGAAGCTGCTGGCTTCTCTTGGGATGGCCTCTATGCAGGTGTTCAGGCCGGCGGCTTGTTCAGCGATGTTGACGTTGTCGACGGAGCTGGCCTTGTTACCGACGAAGACATCACCTTTGGTGCTATCGGTGCACATGTCGGTGTGAACTTCACCGTTGCCGATCCCATCATTCTCGGTGCTGAGCTTCAGGGCAACTACCTGTTCAACAGCGACGCAGACATCTCCGCCGGCGAATTCCTCGCTCTCGGTCGTGTTGGCGCCGTCGTGACCGATCAGGT
The DNA here is from genome assembly GCF_964244875.1 of uncultured Devosia sp. NCBI lineage: Bacteria > Pseudomonadati > Pseudomonadota > Alphaproteobacteria > Hyphomicrobiales > Devosiaceae > Devosia > uncultured Devosia sp. The sequence continues at coordinate 156,995 of NZ_CAXTKA010000005.1, read as the reverse complement.
CCTGGTCTATGCTGCCGGCGGTTTCGGTATGCAGTTCAGCGACGACATCATCTACTCGGATGGCGACGACTCGACCGGCATCTACGCACTTGGCGGTGGTGTTGAATTCGCCGTGACCGACGCTGTGTCGATCCGTGGCGAAGTCCTCGGCATCGGCTACCTGGATGACGGCGATGACGAAGATGATTTCTTCGACGCCGCTCGCGCGACCGTTGGCGTTTCGTACCACTTCTAATTGAACTAGCAGGTGTGCCGGGCGGTTCGCCGCCCGGTTCGCAAAAGCGTCTTGCAAACCCGATTCGACGAACCAGCGATGGTTCGTCGTTTTGGTTTTAAAGGGCCCGGTTCATCCGGGCCTTTTCGCATTTCAAAACCGTTGCGGGCAGGGCAGCCCCAATGACTTGACTGAGTAACAAGATCGGGAACTGGACTGGCGCAGGGCCGCAACTGCCCTATATCCACGCACAACATGGCGAGCACGAACATACTGCCAGGATGTCCGTTCACGATACTTTCCCATTGTCATACCGGCACAATCGGGTCGTTTCTTGCAAGTCGAGCCAAGCTGATACATGATTATTCTTGTCATATTTTCTTTTCCTTGAAACCGGCAAGATGAACGGCTAAGCCCTAGCCATCAACTTCTGCGTCGGTTCGCTCGCCCCAATTGCCTGCGTAACCCGCGCGAGTCCGGTCGCTCGACCGGCCTAGAACACAGGCTGCCGCATGACTGATTTGCTCAGCGACTATCTGCCGATTGTCCTTTTCATAGGCCTTGCTGCAATCATCGCTTCGGCGCTGATGGTGACGCCGTTCATCATTGCGGTCAAAAATCCTGACCCCGAAAAGGTCTCCGCATTCGAAGCCGGGTTCGAGGCTTTCGATGATGCGCGCATGAAGTTCGACGTTCGTTTTTACCTGGTATCGATCCTGTTCATTATCTTCGATCTCGAAGTGGCGTTCCTGTTCCCATGGGCCGTGGCGTTCCGCGACGTCGGCTGGTTCGGTTTTTGGTCGATGATGATTTTCCTGGGCGTCTTGACGGTCGGCTTTATCTACGAATGGAGCAAGGGAGCGCTGGAATGGGATTGAACGAGACCACGGCGATCGCGCCCCGTCCGCGCGGCCTGATCGACCCACGCACCAACAAGACCGCCGGTGCCAGAGACCCGTTTTTCACCGACGTCACCGACGAATTGGCCGACAAGGGCTTCCTCGTCGCGGCCGCCGACGAACTGATCACCTGGGCCCGCACCGGATCGTTGATGTGGATGCAGACGGGCCTGGCTTGTTGCGCCGTCGAGATGATGCAGATGTCGATGCCGCGCTATGACATCGAGCGCTTTGGCACTGCGCCGCGCGCCTCTCCACGCCAGTCAGACGTGCTGATCGTGGCTGGCACGCTGACCAACAAGATGGCTCCGGCGCTGCGCAAAGTCTACGACCAGATGCCCGAGCCGCGTTACGTCATTTCCATGGGTTCTTGTGCCAATGGTGGCGGCTATTACCACTATTCCTATTCTGTGGTGCGCGGCTGCGATCGCGTGCTGCCAGTCGATATCTACGTCCCTGGCTGCCCGCCCACGGCCGAAGCCCTTTTGTACGGCATCCTGTTGCTGCAAAAGAAGATTCGCCGCACCGGCACCATTGAACGGTAGAAGGTCATGAGCGAGCTAGACGCGACACCAGAAGTTCACCCGCTGCTAGCGCTCGGCAACCATGTGGGGCAAGCGCTGGGCGAAGCCGTGCAGTCGGTTGCGCTGACTTTTGGCGAGTTGACGCTGACGATCGAGCCGTCGAGCATTGTCGATGTCGCGACCTTTTTGCGTGATGACCCGGAATGCCGGTTCATTTCGATCAGCGACATTTGTGGCGTGGACTTCCCCGAACGCGATCAGCGCTTTGAGGTTGTCTATCACTTCATGAGCCCAACCAAGAACCGCCGCATTCGCATCAAGCTGGCCGCCGACGACGTGACCCCGGTGCCGAGCATCGTGTCGGTGTTCCGCGGCGCCGATTGGTTTGAGCGCGAGGCCTACGATCTTTATGGTGTGCTGTTCTCGGGCCATCCCGATCTGCGCCGCATCCTGACCGATTATGGGTTTGACGGCCATCCGCTGCGCCGGGATTTTCCAGTCAGCGGCTTTGTCGAGGTCCGCTACGACGAAGAGCGCAAGCGGGTCGTCTACGAACCGGTCAAACTGATGCAGGAATTCCGGACCTTCGATTATCTGTCACCCTGGGAGGGTACGGATTACGTGCTGCCTGGCGACGAGAAGGCAAAGAACTGATGGCCGAAGCTGAAGTTCGCAATTTCACGATCAATTTTGGCCCCGTGCACCCTTCTGCGCATGGTGTGCTGCGCTTGATTCTCGAGTTGGACGGCGAAATCGTCGAGCGGGTCGATCCCCATATCGGCCTGTTGCATCGCGGCACCGAAAAGCTGATCGAGAGCAAGACCTATCTGCAGGCCTTGCCATATTTCGATCGCCTCGATTACGTCGCCCCGATGAACCAGGAACACGCTTTTGCCTTGGCGGTCGAAAAGCTGATCGGCCTGCAGGTGCCGCGCCGCGGCCAGCTCATCCGCGTGCTTTATTCCGAAATCAGCCGCTTGCTGTCGCACTTGATGAACGTCACCACCCAGGCCATGGACGTCGGCGCCTTGACTCCACCGCTCTGGGGCTTCGAGCAGCGTGAGCAGCTGATGGTGTTTTACGAGCGCGCTTCGGGCAGCCGCATGCACGCAGCCTATTTCCGGCCCGGCGGCGTGCATCAGGACCTGCCGCAAGACCTCATCGACGACATCGCCGCCTTTTGCCAGACCTTTCCCAAGGCCTTGGCCGATATCGACAGCCTCTTGACCAACAACCGCATCTTCAAGCAACGCAATGTCGATATCGGCGTGGTCGATCTGGAAGATGCCTGGAACTGGGGCTTTTCCGGCATCATGGTACGCGGATCGGGCGCAGCCTGGGATCTGCGCAAAAGCCAGCCTTACGAATGCTATGATGAAATGGAATTCGACGTTCCGATCGGCAAGAACGGCGATTGCTATGACCGCTATCTAGTCCGCATGGAAGAAATGCGCCAGTCCACCCGCATCATGCAGCAATGCGTCGACAAGCTGAACGCACCTGACGGAAAGGGCCCGGTGTCCTCGCTCGACGGCAAGGTGGTGCCACCCAGTCGTGGCGAAATGAAGCGCTCGATGGAAGCGCTGATCCACCATTTCAAGCTTTATACCGAAGGTTATAAAGTGCCCGCTGGCGAGGTCTATGCCTGCGTCGAGGCCCCTAAGGGCGAGTTTGGCGTCTATCTGGTCAGCGACGGCACCAACAAGCCCTACCGCTGCAAAATTCGCGCGCCGGGCTTTGCGCATCTGCAAGCCATGGATTTCCTGTGTCGCGGCCATATGCTGGCCGACGTCTCGGCCATCCTGGGATCGCTTGATATCGTGTTCGGAGAGGTTGACCGCTAATGGCTTCGCGTCGCCTTGCGGACGAGCAGGTTCAGCCGGCATCGTTCGCGTTTAGCAATGACAACGCCAAATGGGCGGAGTGGAAGATCGGGCTGTACCCGGCCGGCCGGCAGCAATCGGCTGTCATTCCGCTGCTGATGCGTGCACAGGACCAGGACGGCTGGATCAGCCGCGCCACCATCGAAACGGTCGCCGACATGCTGGACATGGCCTATATCCGCGTGCTGGAGGTGGCGACGTTCTATACCCAGTTTCAGCTGCAGCCGGTCGGCACGCGCGCCCATATCCAGGTCTGTGGGACGACGCCCTGCATGCTGCGCGGCGCCGCTGAGTTGATCGAGGTCTGCCAGCATAAAATCCATCACGAGCCGCACACCACCAATGCCGACGGCACGATGAGTTGGGAAGAGGTCGAGTGTCTGGGCTCCTGCGTGAATGCGCCCATGGTTATGGTGTTCCACGATACCTATGAAGACCTGACCGCCGACAGTTTTAGCGCGATTGTCGACGCCTTCGCCGAGGGCAAGGGTGACACAGTCAAGCCGGGCACTCAGATCGATCGCCTCAATGCTGCCGCGGAAGGCGGCCGCACGACCTTGCTCGAAACCCCGAGCGCGACACGCGAGAAATTTATTCCGCCCGCGCCGCCTGAAGCACCCGCTGCCCCGGCCCAGGCTGCAGCAACAGCGCCTGCTGCAGCCTCCCCCGCGGCAAGTGCTGCCGCCACACCACCGGCTTCTGCGGGTGGAGCCGCGGCCCAGGCGCCAACGACGGCTGCCCGGCCTCGAGACGTAAGCGAGGATTCAGCGCCGGCTATCAAGGGCCCCGCGCCTCAAGCCAAGGTGACGCAAGCCAAGGCGGAGGCTGAGCGGGGCGCTGCCAACGCCAGCCGGAAGGCCAATGGCCAGCCAAACACCGCCATGCGCAAGGGTGCCACCGGTGCTGAATCGCCGGCCGGCAAGATCGACGCCGGCGCGGCTCCAGGCAAGGCCGAGCACGCTGGCACCGGCGACGGCGCTATCGCTGCCGGGGTCGATTCTCAACCGGCCAACACCGGCACGACGGGCAGCGTTCTGGTGGATACCAGCCGGCTCGATGGAACCCCTTCCAAGGAAAAGCAGGCGACCAAGGCAGTGCGCAAGCGCAAGCCGGTGGCATCCGAGATCGTGCCCACGCGCGAACTTGGCGGCGATAATTCCAATGACGACGATAAGTCGGAGTAGCATAGATGCTCGCTGACAAGGACCGCATCTTCACCAATCTCTACGGCCAGGGCGACTGGGGCCTAGAGGGCGCACGCTCGCGCGGCGCCTGGATTGGCACCAAGGAATTTATCGAGTCCGGTCGCGATTGGATTACCAACGAAGTCAAGGCATCGGGCCTGCGCGGCCGCGGCGGGGCAGGGTTCCCGACGGCGCTGAAATGGACCTTCATGCCCAAGGTCAACGATGGCCGCCCGCACTACCTGCTGGTGAACGCCGACGAATCCGAGCCTGGCACCTGCAAGGACCGCGAGATCATGCGCCACGATCCGCACCACCTGGTGGAAGGGTGCCTCTTGGCCGCCCGCGCCATGGATGCGCATCTGGCCTTCATCTATGTGCGTGGCGAATTTGTTCGCGAGCGGCAACATCTCGAACGTGCCGTCGAGGAGGCCTATGAGGCCCGCCTGATTGGCAAGGACAATATCCACGGCTGGGACCTGGACATCATCGTCCATCACGGCGCCGGCGCCTATATCTGCGGCGAAGAAACCGCGCTGATGGAGAGCCTTGAAGGCAAGAAGGGCCAGCCCCGCCTCAAGCCGCCGTTTCCCGCCGGCATGGGCGTCTACGGCAATCCGACGACCGTCAACAACGTCGAGTCGATTGCCGTCGTCCCCGAAATCCTGCGCCGCTCCGGTGCCTGGTTCGCCTCCATCGGCCGGCCCAACAATACCGGCACCAAGCTGATGTCCGCCTCCGGCCACGTCAACAAGCCGGCCACGTTCGAGGAAGGGCTGGGCGAAAGCTTCAAGGACATCATCGACAAGCATTGCGGTGGCATTCGCGGCGGCTGGGACAATCTTTTGGCCGTCATTCCCGGCGGCGCGTCCTGTCCGGTCGTGCCCGGCGAGCAGATGATGAACGTGATCATGGATTTCGACGGCTTGCGCGAGGTCAAATCCTCGTTCGGCACGGGCGGCATGATCGTCATGGACAAGTCGACCGATATCATCCGTGCCATCTGGCGCATCTCGGCCTTCTTCAAGCACGAAAGCTGCGGCCAGTGCACGCCCTGCCGCGAAGGCACCGGCTGGATGATGCGCGTCATGGAGCGCATGGTCGAGGGCCGCGCCCAAAAGCGCGAGATCGACATGCTGTTCGAGGTCACCAAGCAGATCGAAGGCCATACCATCTGCGCTCTTGGGGACGCTGCGGCTTGGCCGATCCAGGGCCTGATCCGCAACTTCCGCCCCGTCATCGAAAAGCGAATCGACGAATATACCTGGTCCTCGACCTCCGACGGCGCCGTTCCGTCGATCGCGGCGGAGTAGGGGTCATGGCTGGGGAACCTGACAACCTTGTTCTAGTCATGCTGCGGCGGATGGACGAGACGTTCACTGACCGGTTTAACCGGATTGATGAGAAGATGGATCGCGTTATTCACGACTTGCATGACGTGAAGGTGCGCTTGACCTCGGTCGAGGAGGGCCTTGCAGGTGTGCAACGTCGTATCGATCGAGTGGAAGACCGCCTCGATCACGTCGAGAAGCGTCTGGACCTCGTTGGTCCCGCCGGGTTTGCGGAGTAGGGGCATGGCCAACATCAAAGTCGACGGCAATCTCGTCGAGGTTCCCGATTTCTACACGCTGATGCAGGCGGCCGAGGCTGCGGGCGCCGAGATTCCGCGCTTCTGCTATCACGAGCGCCTGTCGGTCGCCGGCAATTGCCGCATGTGCCTGGTCGAGGTCAAAGGCGGCCCGCCCAAGCCGCAGGCGTCTTGCGCCATGTCGGTCAAAGATCTGCGGCCCGGCCCCAATGGCGAGCCGCCCGAAATGTTCACCAATTCGCCCATGGTCAAGAAGGCCCGCGAAGGCGTGATGGAATTCCTGCTGATCAACCATCCGCTCGACTGCCCGATCTGCGATCAGGGCGGCGAGTGCGACCTGCAGGACCAGGCCATGGCCTATGGCGTCGACAAGAACCGTTTCGCCGAGAACAAGCGCGCCGTCGAAGACAAGTACATCGGGCCGCTGGTCAAGACCTCGATGAACCGCTGCATTCATTGCACGCGTTGCGTCCGCTTCACCACCGAAGTGGCCGGCATCGCTGAAATGGGCCTGCTCGGTCGTGGTGAGGATGCCGAGATCACCACCTATCTCGAAAAGGCGCTGACCAGCGAACTGCAGGGCAATGTTATCGATCTGTGCCCGGTCGGGGCGCTGACCTCCAAGCCCTATGCGTTCAATGCCCGTCCCTGGGAGCTTAACAAGACCGAATCCGTCGACGTCATGGACGCCGTCGGCTCCAATATCCGCGTCGACAGCCGTGGCCGCGAAGTCATGCGCGTCTTGCCGCGCATCAACGAGTCGATCAACGAGGAGTGGATTTCCGACAAGACGCGCTTCATCTGGGATGGCCTCAAGAGCCAGCGCCTCGATCGCCCCTATGTGCGCCGCAACAAGAAGCTGGGCGCCGCGACCTGGGACGAGGCATTCGCCACGCTAGCCAAGGCTCTCAAGAAGCCTGGCGCGCGCATCGGCGCTATTGCCGGCGACCTGGCCGGCGTCGAAGAAATGTTCGCGCTCAAGGCTTTGCTGGCAGCACTCGGCTCGGGTAATGTGGACGCTCGTCCTGCCGGTTCGGGGCTGAACCCGGCCGGTGGCCGCGCCGGTTATGTGTTCAATCCCACCATTGCCGGAATCGAACAGGCCGACGCCATCCTCCTGATCGGCACCAATCCGCGCCGTGAGGCGTCCGTGCTCAATGCGCGCATCCGCAAGGTCTGGCGCGCGACCGGGCTGCCGATCGGCGTCATCGGCGAAGCGGTCGACCTGACCTACAGCTACACTCATCTGGGTGCCGGCACCGAAACCCTGGCCGATCTCGCTGGCGGCAATGGTGAATTCGCCCAAACCTGGGCCAAGGCCAAAAAGCCGCTGGTGATCGTCGGCGAAGGCGCCGCAACGGCCGATGTGCTTGCGGCAGCCGCAAAATTGTCGACAAGCAACGCGGAAATCGCCCAGAGCTGGAACGGCTTTGCCGTACTGCACAATGCGGCCGCCCGCGTCGGCGCGCTGGACATTGGTTTCGTACCCGCCAGGAGTGCCGCCGACACCGCCGCGATGCTCACTGGTGGCGTCGATATACTGTTCCTGCTTGGCGCCGACGAGGTCGACCTGTCCCGCCTCGACGATACGCTGGTGGTCTATATCGGGACGCATGGCGACAATGGCGCGCACCGGGCCGACGTCATTCTTCCGGCCGCAACCTACACTGAAAAATCGGCGACCTATGTCAATACGGAGGGTCGCGTGCAGATGACCAACCGCGCGGTTTTCCCGCCCGGCGACGCCAAGGAAGACTGGGCGATCATCCGCGCCCTGTCCGCGGTCGTCGGCCAGCCGCTGCCGTTCAATTCCCTGGCTCAATTGCGTGGCGCCCTTTATGCGCAATATCCGCATCTGGCCCGTATCGACACGATCGCCGCGGGCAACCCCGCCGATATCGCCAAGCTCGCCCGAACCACGCCCAAGGGCGCCAAGCGAACTTTGGTCTCGCCGGTGGCGGACTTTTACCTTACCAACCCGATCGCGCGCGCATCCGCCGTGATGGGCGAGTCGGCGGCTTTGGCCGCAGGCTTGCGGCAGGCCGCGGAATAGGGCATCGCCATGGATATCGTAACCTACTCGTTGGACTATCTGCTCGGCATCCCCTTTCTCGGATGGGGTGTGCAGATTGGCTTTGTCTATAAGGCGCTGCTCCTGCTGGTCGTTCTACTGATTTTTACCGCCTTCATTCTACTGGCCGACCGCAAGATCTGGGCGGCCGTACAAATCCGCCGGGGTCCCAACGTGGTTGGCCCGTTCGGCCTGCTGCAGAGCTTTGCCGACCTGCTGAAATTCGCGCTCAAGGAAGCGGTCATTCCCGCCGGCGCCGACAAGATGCTGTTTTTGCTGGCGCCGCTGCTGACGGCGACGTTGGCGCTGGCAGGTTGGGCTGTGATTCCGATCAGCGCCGGCCTGGCAATGGCCGATATCAATATCGGCATTCTCTACGTGCTGGGCATTTCCTCGCTCGGCGTCTATGGCGTCATCATCGGCGGCTGGGCCTCCAATTCGAAATACCCCTTTCTGGGCTCGCTGCGCTCTGCCGCGCAGATGGTCAGCTATGAAGTCTCCATTGGCCTCGTCATCATCACGGTACTGCTCTGCGTCGGCTCGCTGAACCTGAGCGACATCGTCCTGGCGCAATACCAGATGGGGCTGGCCCACATGATCGGCCTGCCGCAGTTAACCTTCCTCAACTGGTTCTGGCTGCCGCTTTTTCCGATGTTCGTGGTGTTCTACATTTCGGCGCTCGCCGAAACCAACCGCCCGCCCTTCGATCTGGCCGAAGGCGAGTCCGAGCTCGTTGCCGGCTTCATGACCGAATATTCTTCGACTCCCTACATGCTGTTCATGCTGGGCGAATACATTTCCATCCTGCTTATGTGCGCGATGACCACGATCCTGTTCCTGGGTGGCTGGATTTCGCCGATCGACCTGCCGCCGTTCACTTGGATCCCGGGGGCCATATGGTTCTTCATCAAGCTGATCCTGGTATTTTTCATGTTCTCCATGGCCAAGGCCATCGTGCCGCGCTACCGCTACGACCAATTGATGCGCATCGGCTGGAAGCTGTTCCTGCCGCTGTCTCTGGTCTGCGTGATCGTGCTGGCTTTTATTCTTCAGCTCACCGGCTGGGGCTGGCACGGAGGGATCGCCTGATGCGCGCCATGCAATTCGTCAACACGCTGTTCCTGCGTGAGTTCGTCGGCACCTTCTTTATGGCTATGCGCTACTTTTTCGCGCCCAAGCCCACCATCAACTACCCGTTCGAAAAGATGCATTACAGCCCGCGCTTCCGGGGTGAACATGTTCTGCGCCGCTATCCCAATGGCGAAGAGCGCTGCATTGCGTGCAAGCTGTGCGAGGCGATCTGCCCGGCGCAGGCCATCACCATCGAGGCGGGCCCGCGCCAGAACGATGGCACGCGCCGCACAGTGCGTTATGACATCGACATGGTGAAATGCATTTATTGCGGTTTCTGCCAGGAAGCCTGCCCGGTCGATGCCATCGTTGAAGGCCCGAACTTCGAGTTCGCCACCGAGACCCGCGAGGAGCTGTATTTCTCCAAGGAAAAACTGCTCGAGAACGGCGACCGCTGGGAGCGAGCCATCGCAGCCAATCTTGCCGCCGACGCGCCGTACCGTTGAAAGCGAGAGCATGACCCTTCCACTGTTCTTCTTTTACGTGTTTTCGACCATCCTGGTCGCTTCGGCGTTCATGGTGATTTCCGCGCGCAACCCGGTTCACGCCGTGCTGTTCCTGATCCTGGCCTTCGTCAACGCGGCGGGCCTGTTCATGCTGGCCGGAGCCGAGTTCCTGGCGCTGATCCTGATCGTGGTCTATGTCGGCGCCGTCGCGGTGCTGTTCCTGTTCGTCGTCATGATGCTCGACGTCGATTTCGCGCAGCTGCGCCAGGGGTTGCTGCAATACGCGCCCATCGGGGTTGTGGTGGGGGTCGTGCTGCTGCTCGAATTGCTTCTCGTCGCCGGCAGCTTCCTGGTGTCGCCGGATGCCACGAGCACGGCCGTCCTGCCCATCAACGGCGCCGTGGACAATACCCGCGCCCTTGGGCAGGTGCTTTACACGCGCTACGTATTCCTGTTCCAGGGCGCGGCGGCGGTATTGCTGGTGGCCATGATCGGCGCCATCGTGCTGACATTGCGGCACAAGCCGAGCGTCAAGCGCCAGGATGCGGCCACCCAGATCGGGCGCCGGGCTGCCGACACGCTGGAAATCGTCAAAGTTAAAAGCGGTCAAGGGTTATAGGGGGCGAACATGGGCGCAGGAATCGAGCTCGGTCATTACCTGACCGTTGCGGCAATTCTGTTCACGCTGGGCGTGTTCGGCATTTTTCTCAATCGCAAGAACATCATCGTCATCCTGATGTCGGTGGAATTGATCCTCCTGGCGGTCAATCTCAATCTGGTGGCGTTCTCGGCGCAACTCAACGATCTGCAAGGGCAGGTCTTTGCCCTGCTGATTCTCACCGTTGCGGCCGCCGAGGCGGCAATCGGCCTGGCAATCCTGGTTATTTTCTACCGCAACCGCGGCTCGATCGCGGTTGAAGACGTCAACATGATGAAGGGCTAAGAACCACCGCTATGATTCAGGCGATTGTTTTCCTGCCCCTGATCGGCGCGCTGATCGCGGGCCTCTTAGGCCGCACTATTGGGCATCGGCCCAGCGAGTACCTGACCACGGGCCTGCTGATCATTGCAGCCGTGCTGAGCTGGTTCGTGTTCCTGCCGGTCGCCTTTGGCGGTGGCTTGACGGGCGCCGAAGGCGGCGTGCTCAAGGTCGAGATCATGCGCTGGATCCAGGTCGGCGAGATGGATCTGCGCTGGATCCTGCGCGTCGACACGCTGACCGCCATCATGCTCGTCGTGGTCAACACCGTTTCCAGCCTCGTCCATGTCTATTCCATCGGCTACATGGCCGACGATCCGCATCGCTCGCGCTTTTTCGCCTATCTCTCGCTGTTCACCTTCGCCATGCTGATGCTGGTGACGGCGGACAATTTCTTGCAGATGTTCTTCGGTTGGGAGGGTGTGGGCCTCGCCTCCTATCTGCTGATCGGCTTCTGGTACACGCGCCCCTCGGCCAATGCCGCGGCCATGAAGGCCTTCATCGTCAACCGCGTCGGCGATTTCGGCTTTGCGCTTGGTATTTTCGGCGCCTTCATGATCCTGGGCCATATCGACTTCGACGGTGCCTTTGCAGCGTCCGACGCCTTCGCCACAACCGGTCTGCCGGTCATCCACTTCCTCAACTGGAACCTGGATGCCATGACCGTGGTGTGCCTCCTGCTGTTCATGGGTGCCATGGGCAAGTCGGCGCAGTTCCTCCTCCACACCTGGCTGCCGGATGCCATGGAAGGTCCGACGCCGGTGTCGGCGCTGATCCATGCCGCCACCATGGTGACCGCCGGCGTCTTCATGGTCGCGCGCCTGTCGCCGCTGTTCGAAACGTCGCCGACCGCCATGACATTTGTTCTGGTCATCGGCGCCATCACCGCCTTCTTCGCAGCGACGGTTGGGCTGGTTCAGAACGACATCAAGCGCGTCATCGCCTATTCGACCTGCTCGCAGCTTGGCTACATGTTCGTAGCCTTGGGGGCAGGGGCCTATTCCGCCGGCGTCTTCCATCTCTTTACCCACGCCTTTTTCAAGGCGCTGCTGTTCCTGGGCGCTGGCGCAGTGATCCATGCCATGCATCACGAGCAGGACATGCGCAACATGGGCGGCCTGCGCCGGAAGATCCCGATCACCTATTACATGATGATCATCGGCACGCTAGCGCTGACCGGCGTCGGCATTCCTGGCACAGAGATCGGCTTTGCCGGCTTCTTCTCCAAGGACTCCATCATCGAGTCTGCTTATGCGGTGGGCGGCAATACCGGCGCCTTTGCGTTCTGGTCCCTGGTCATCGCCGCCATGTTCACCAGTTTCTATTCCTGGCGCCTGATCCACCTGACGTTCCACGGCTCGCCCCGCGATGCGCAGCACACCCATGCCGCTCATCCAGATCCACAGCACGCGGCGCTCGAAAGCCATGACGAGCCGCTGGATGACCACAGCCATGACGACCATGCGCATGACGATCATGGCCATGCCCATCGCCGCGCCTATGACAACGCCCATGAGGCACCAAATGTGATGCTGGTGCCGCTCTATGTTCTGGCCGCCGGTGCGGTGCTCGCGGGCGTGGTGTTTTACGGCATGTTCTTCCACGACGTCGAGCATATCGAGCACTTCTTCGCCGGCTCTTTGGTGGTTGACCATGAGTTTTTGGAAGCCGCCCACGCGGTTCCGCTTTGGGTCAAATGGTCATCGACGATTGCCATGCTGATTGGCTTCGGCGCCGCCTGGTACATGTATATTCGCTCGCCCGACACGCCCGTCAGGCTGGCGCGGACCAATCCCGGCCTCTACCAGTTCCTCTTGAACAAATGGTATTTCGACGAGCTTTATGACCTCATTTTCGTGCGGCCCGCCCTTTGGGTTGGACGCGCGTTCTGGAAAGGCTTTGACGATCAGTTGATCGATCAGACGCTCACCGAGGGCCTTGGCCGTCGGGTGCAAAATGTCACGTCTTGGGTCACCCGGCTGCAGTCGGGATACCTCTACCACTATGCCTTCGTCATGCTGATCGGCATTGCGGCTCTGCTGACCTGGGCCATTGCGGCCGGGGGACTGATCTGATGACCTTTGCCAACTCCATCCTGACGATCCTGACCTTCCTGCCTTTGTTGGGCGCGGCGGCTATCCTTCTCGTTTCCAAGGACAGCAAGGACACGATCCGCTGGATCGCCTTCGTCACCACCGTGATCACGCTGATACTGTCGCTCTGGATGTGGAGCCAGTTCGATCCCGCCAATGCCGGCTTCCAGTTCGTCGTCAACTACGCCTGGATCGGCGACACCATTGGCTACCGCGTCGGCGTCGACGGCATTTCCGTCCTGTTTGTGGTGCTCTCGGCGCTCTTGATGCCGTTCTGCATCCTGACCAGTTGGGAGTCGGTGCAGGACCGCGTCAAGGAATACATGACGGTATTCCTGATTCTCGAAACATTGATGATCGGCGTTTTCACCACGCTCGATCTGGCCATGTTCTACGTCTTCTTCGAAGGCACTTTGCTGCCGATGTTCCTGATCATCGGCATTTGGGGCGGCAAGCGGCGCATCCAGGCCAGCTACAAGTTCTTCTTTTATACTTTCACAGGTTCGGTGCTGATGCTGCTGGCTATCATGGCCATGTATTGGAATGCCGGCACCACCGACATCGCCAAGCTGCTCACCCATGATTTCCCCCAGTCCATGCAGCCTTGGCTCTGGTGGGCCTTCTTCGCCTCGCTCGCGGTCAAGATGCCGATGTGGCCGTTCCATCGCTGGTTGCCCGAGGCCCATGTGGAAGCCCCGACCGCTGGCTCGGTAATCCTGGCCGCAATCCTGCTCAAGCTGGGCGGCTACGGCTTCCTGCGTTTTTCGCTGCCGATGTTTCCCGACGCCTCGGCCCAGTTCGCCAATGTCGTTTTCTTCCTTTCGGTCGCCGCCATCATCATCACCTCGTTGGTGGCGCTGGTGCAGACCGACATGAAAAAGCTGATTGCCTATTCGTCGGTTGCCCATATGGGCTTTGTGACCATGGGCATATTTGCCGGCAATGCCCTGGGCATCCAGGGCGCCATGTTCCAGATGATCTCGCACGGCATCGTTTCTGGCGCGCTGTTTCTCTGCGTCGGCGTCATCTATGATCGCATGCATACCCGCGAGATCGATGCCTATGGTGGCCTGGTCGAGCGCATGCCGCGCTATGCCCTGGCCTTCCTGGTCTTCACCATGGCCAATGTCGGCCTGCCCGGCACCTCCGGCTTTGTCGGTGAATTCCTGACCATGATGGGCGTGTTCCAGGTAAACACCTGGGTGGCGTTTGGTGCCGCATTCGGGGTCATCTTGTCCGCCGGCTACGCGCTCTGGCTCTATCGCCGCGTCATCTTCGGCGCACTGACCAAGGATAGCCTCAAGGCCATTCTCGATCTCAACCTGCGCGAGAAGGTCATTCTTTATCCGCTGATCGTTCTCACCATCGTCTTCGGCTTTTATCCGGCACCAATTCTGGATACGACCGCGGCGGCCGTCGACAATTTGGTGACGCGCTACGCCACGGCGATCGGTGTCGATCCGTCAGTGTCGCTGGCAGAGGCTCAAGCCCCGCTTGTCCATGCCGAACCGGTCGCGGCTGCCGAGCCCGCGGCCGAGCCTGCCGCCCACTAGGAGAGTCCCGTGATATCCGACGTTACCGATTTCGCGAGCCTGGCTCCCGCTTATCCTGAAATGATCGTCGCCATCGGCGCGGTCGTCCTGCTGATCCTGGGCGTTTTCCTCAACAAGGAACGTTCAAGCCTGGTTTCGCTGCTGTCCATCGTCCTGCTGCTGGCCACCGCTGTGTTCGTCATGGCACAGCCGATCGACGGCGTGATCTTCAACGGCACCTTCATTGCCGACAGTTTTGCGCGCTATATGAAGGTGCTGGTGCTTGGCGGCGCCGCGTTCTCGTTGATGCTGGCTTTGCCCAATGCGGTGGAAAACGGCACGCACAAATGGGAATATTCCATCCTCGTGCTGCTGGCGACGCTGGGCATGATGGCCATGGTGTCCGCCAACGACCTGATGAGCCTTTATATCGGGCTCGAACTGCAGTCGCTTGCGGCTTATGTCGTGGTGTCGATCAAGCGCGACGATCCCCGCGCCACCGAGGCCGGCTTGAAATATTTCGTGCTCGGCTCGTTATCTTCCGGCATCCTGCTGTATGGCGCCTCGTTGATCTATGGCTTTACCGGGCATACCAATCTGCAGGAGATCGTTTTGGCGATCGCCAACCAGGGCCGTTCGATCGGTCTGATCTTCGGCGTGGTCTTCCTACTGGCCGGCGTTGCCTTCAAGATTTCCGCCGTGCCATTCCACATGTGGACCCCCGACGTTTACGAGGGTGCACCGACGCCGGTCACCGCCTTGCTCGCCACCGCGCCCAAAGCCGCCGCCATGGCGCTGATGGTCCGGCTGGTCATGGATACGTTTCAGCCCATTGCTCACGACTGGCAGCAGATCATCATCTTCCTGTCCATCGCCTCAATGGTGCTGGCGGCGTTTGCCGCCATCGGCCAGCGCTCGATCAAGCGGCTGATCGCCTATTCCTCGATCGGCCATGTCGGTTTCGCGCTGGTCGGCCTGTCCTCGGGCACCGAAGGCGGCATTGAAGGCGTGGCAATCTACATGGCCATCTATATCGCCATGAATCTGGGCCTGTTCGCCTGCATCCTGTCGCTGCGCACCACCGAGGGTTATGTCGACAACATCGATGATCTGGCCGGTGCCGCCCAGACCCGCCCGTTCGTCTCGGCCATCCTGGCGGTGATGATGTTCTCGCTGATCGGCATGCCGCCCTTGGCAGGGTTCTTTGCCAAATGGCACGTGTTCCTGGCCGCCATCGATTCCCAACTCTACGCGCTGGCTGTCATCGGCGTGTTGGCATCGGCCATCAGCGCGTTCTACTATCTGCGCGTGGTCAAAACCATGTATTTCGACCCGCCGCTGCGCCAGTTCGTAGCCGTCCCCAACGAGCTCAACATCATCATGGCGGTGAGTGGCTTCCTAGTCATCACCTATTATTTCACCGTCGGCAGTCCGTTGGCCAGCCTGGCTCATGTCGCAGCCGGAAGCCTGCTCTAGGTGACCAGCTTCCTGCTTGGACCGCAGGCGCGCGCGGCCGGATATCGGCTGCGCGGCTTTGACAGTGTCGGCTCGACCAACACCGAAGCGCTGGACGCCGCGGCAGCGGGCGATCCCGGCGGCATCTGGTTTGCCGCCCGCCAGCAGACCGCGGGCCGGGGCCGCCGTGGCCGGCAATGGGCCTCGCCCCACGGCAATCTTGCAGCCACGCTCTTGATCGTGCCCGCTGTCGACCCCACCTTGGCTGCAACACTGGGATTTGTTGCGGGCGTCTCGCTGAACCTGGCGCTATCGTCCATCCTGCCGAGCGGCATCGTCAAGCTGGGCATCGACGGCGCGGATGGCCTTTCCAGCGGCAGTCGCACCAGGATTGCGCTGAAATGGCCCAATGACGTGCTGGCCGATGGCGCCAAGCTGGCCGGTATTCTGCTCGAAGCGCAAAAACAGGACGATGGCCGTCACGCCATTGCCATCGGCTTTGGCGTTAACACGGTTGCAGCGCCCCGGGGCTTGCCCTATCCAGCAACCAGCCTGAGCGATCTGGGCGCCACGCCCAGCGCCGAAGCGGTGTTCGAAGCGTTGAGCGACGCCTGGGTCACCGTTTTTTCACTTTGGCAGGACGGCCGGGGCATTGCCGACGTTTTGGCGCAATGGCGCGCGGCCGCGGCAGGCATCGGCGCACCGGTCGCCGTCAACCAGAACGGCGTCACGGTTCGCGGGATTTTCGAAACCATCGATGATGCAGGACGATTGATCGTGCGCGCCGATGACGACACTCGCATCGCCATCACGGCGGGCGACGTACATTTTGGGGCAACGGCCAGCGCCCGAAGCTGACCACAAACTCTGGAGCGGCGACCGGCGGAACATGGATTCCGACCGGCGCCGCGCTCAATAAAGGACTGAATAACCCATGGCTAAAAACCAAAGGGACGAACTCGTCTTCGTGCCGCTCGGCGGCGTCGGCGAAATCGGCATGAACATGGGCGCATACGGCTTTGGGCCCGAGCGTTCTCGCAAATGGATCGTCGTCGATTGCGGCGTGTCGTTCGGCGGGCCCGACCTGCCGGGGATCGAACTGATCATGGCCAATCCCGAATTTCTGGAGGAACGCGCCGACGACGTCTTGGCGCTGATCCTCACCCACTCCCACGAAGACCATTACGGCGCGGTGCTGGACCTCTGGCCCGGCTTTGAAAAGCCGGTCTATGCCACGCCGTTCACCGCCGCCATGCTGGCGGCGAAGCGGGCAGGGGATGGTATCGTCGAAAATGTCGACGTCACCATAATGACCCCCGGCAAGCCCTTTGCCGTGGGTCCCTTCACCATCGAGGCGATCAACGTCGCCCACTCCATCCCCGAGAGCAATGCACTGCTGATCACCACCCCGATCGGCCGCATCCTGCATACCGGCGACTGGAAGCTCGATCCGACCCCCGTCGGCAACAAGCCGACAGATGTGGCCCGTCTCCAAGCCATCGGCGCTGATACCAGCCTGCCGCTGGCGCTGATCTGCGACTCGACCAACGCGATGAAGGACGGCGAAAGCCCGAGCGAAGCCGAAGTCGCCGCCAACCTCGCCGCCATGATCGCCGAATCTCCCAACCGCGTCGCTGTCACCACCTTTGCCTCCAATGTCGGTCGCGTGATTTCCATCGCCAAGGCCGCCGCCAAGGCGGGTCGCCACGTCGTCATGTCCGGCCGCTCCTTGCACCGCATCACCGGCATTGCCCGCGAACTGGGCATGCTCGAGGATTGCCCGCCGCTGCTCGATCAGGATGCCTACAAGACCATCCCGCGCAACAAGATCGTCCTGCTCTGCACCGGCAGCCAGGGCGAGGCCCGCGCCGCCATCGCCCGTATCGCCCGCGGCGATCATCCGGTGATCGAGCTCAACGCCGGCGACCGGATGATCTTTTCGTCCTGGGCCATTCCCGGCAATGAGCGCGAAGTCATCGACATCCAGAACATGCTGATCGATAAGGGCGTCGAAGTCATCACGCAAAAGGACGGCCTTGTGCATGTCACCGGCCACCCGCGCCGCGAAGAGCTCAAACGCCTTTACGACTGGACCAAGCCGCAGGTGCTGGTGCCGGTGCACGGCGAGGCCATGCACCTGATGGCCCACGCCAAGCTTGGCCGCGAGGCCGGCATCCCCGACGTGATCGATGCCCGCAATGGCGATCTGGTGCGCCTGTTCCCCGAACCCCTGGCCTTCCCGGCCGAGGTGCGCACGGGCGAGCTTTACCTGGATGGCCTGGTGCTGTGTACGCCCGAGGAAAGCGGCGTCAAGGGCCGGCGCCGGCTATCCTTTGGCGGCCATATCGTCGTCAGCCTCTGCGTCAGTGGCGGCGGCCAGGTCGTTGCCGGGCCCGATCTGGTCATCGAAGGCCTGCCCGAAACCGAAGATGAATCGCTGAGCGAACTGGTTGAAAACACCATTGCCGGGGTGCTCAAAAGCGTACCGCCCAAGCGCCGCAGCGATACCGAAGTGCTCAACTCCGCCCTGTTCAAGGCGGTCCGCAACGAGGTCAACGCCTATTGGGGCCGCAAGCCCAACGTCTCCGTCTTCGTGCACCGCGTCTAGCGTACAAGCGAACGCTTCCGGCTCCGCCGGAGCGTTCGATGTGCGGCAATAGGAAACGAGCGTTTCGGCTTTCACCTTAATGCCGGCAGGCGTATTGAAGGGGCCGGACAATGCTAGGAAACACCCATGCAGATCGGCTCCATCATTGCGGTTTATTTCGTCATCTGGTGGCTAAGCTTCATCATGGTGCTGCCGATCGGCGCCCGTAGCCAGGCTGAACTGGGCGGCGATATCGTGCCTGGTTCAGACCCCGGCGCGCCAGCCATCCTGCGCATGTGGCCCAAACTGCTTGCGACCACCGTGCTCGCCTTAGCCGTCACGGCACTGCTGTTCTGGGGCCTCAGCAATCCGGTGCTTAAGGAATACTGGAGCTAGTTTTTTACTTTGGGACACCGTTACTGCTCGAATGTCTTGTCAGGATCGCGCTGACGACAATGTCGAACAAATGGTCGCTGCGCAGCTTGAACGAGGCCTGGTCTCCCATCCATCCCAGGGCCGCGACCAGGGCGAACAGATCCGCCCCATTGATATCGGCTCGCGCCGTGCCTGCGTCTTGGGCGCGTTGAAGCAGGCGCGCGCCGGCCGAACGCATCGTTATGCATGACACATGAAGCGCGGAGTCCGGGTCTGCGATGGCGACAGCCATTAGATCGACGACGCCGCTATAGCTGTGAACGAACGCGACCCCGTCACGAAGCCAGGACACCAGCGCCTCGTCAGGCGAGCTGGACGTTTCCAGTTCACCTGCCCTTTGCGTCAACTCGCCAAGGGTCGCGTGCAACAACGCTTCGAGAAGCGCCTCCCGGGTCGGAAAGTGCCGGTATAGCGTGGCCAGCCCGACATCCGCCCGCCGGGCGATATCGCGCAGCGATGCCTCGGCGCCATGCTCGGCTATGACCTCCCGCGCAATTGCCAGTAGCTGGCTGTAATTCTTCTTGGCATCGGCGCGCATGGACTCCCCTTGAAAACGGATCGGTGCACCGTATATACGGATCAGTGCTCCGTTAGATACCACACGATTGCGGAAAAGCAAACCGGGAACCCGGCTGACCAGGATGGCCAACGGCCTCGGTTCGGAGCCTGACGCGCTGAAGCGCGAATGAGCCGCGCTTTGTTTCGATTATTTGAAAGGAAAAATTATGGGCAAGCTTGATGGCAAGGTTGCAGTGATAACAGGCGGATCGAGCGGAATGGCGCTGGAAAGCGCCAAACTGTTCGTCGACGAGGGCGCTTATGTTTTTATCACCGGACGCAGGCAAGACGCTTTGGATGAGGCCGTCAAACGGATTGGCCGGAACGTCACCGGCGTGCAGGGTGATGCCTCCAATCTCGACGATCTAGACCGCCTGTTCGAAACGGTGAAGCGAGAAAAGGGCAGTATCGACGTGCTTTTCGCCAGCGCCGGCATCGGCGGCGAAGCCCAAAAGCTGGGTGAGATCACCGAACAGAACTTCGATGCGACCTTTGGTCTGAACACCCGTGGCACCCTCTTTACGGTCCAGAAGGCCCTGCCGCTGTTCAACGATGGCGGATCGATTTTCATGACTGGATCGATCGCCTCGGTCAAGGGTTGGCCCGACTACACAGTCTATTCGGGCAGCAAGGCTGCGCTGCGCGCTTTCGCCCGCGGCTGGCTCAACGAGTTGAAGGACAGGAAGATCAGGGTGAACGTGCTGAGCCCGGGCCAGATCGCGACGCCCATTCAGGAGCAGTTGTTCGATGCCGAGACGATGCGGCAATTCGAGTCTCTCATTCCACGTGGGAAAATGGGCCGTCCTGAAGAGATCGCGACCGTGGCGCTGTTTCTGGCTTCGGACGCCTCCAGTTTCGTAAACGGCGTTGAATTGTCCGTTGACGGCGGCACGTCAGCAATCTGAAGCCTGCGGCCCGGCAAGCCACACCGGTTTTCGGGCTCCACGCACTGCGGCTACATTAGATTCGGAACGTAGCCCGATGCGCGTCGTTGTCGTGCTGACCCAAATCGCAGGTGAGATAGCCCATGAGCCAGCACGACAATATCGAACAACAGAAGAAATTTGGTGCCGCAGTGCAAAGTGGCGATTTCGACCAGCTTGCCGACCTGGTGGCTGCGGACTGCGTCGATCATGACCCTGCACCTGGGCAGGTGGCCGGTCCTGAAGGCTATGCCGACTTCTTCGGTCAGTTGCGCCAGGCCTTTCCCGATATGAAGATAGAACCCATTCATCTGGTGGCCGACGACGACAATGTCGCCTTTGCCTATACCCTGACCGGTACGCACCAGGGTCCATTCATGAACGTCGCGCCGTCGGGAAAAACCATCAAGGTGCGAGGTATGCAGATTTCGAAGTTCAGGGACGGCAAGATGGTCGAGCGCTGGGGCAGCTCGGACCAGCTTGGCATCTTGCAGCAGCTGGGTGCTGCCTGAGACGCCTCGCCTGCCGGTAAGCCGGTACGACAAACAAAAAAGCAGGGCACGAGGCCCTGCTGGATTGAGTTTGTTCGACAATACGCTGGTCTTAGGCACGCTACGAAAGCGGCAGCCAACGCTCCTCCCTTGACGTTGTCGACGTCCGGCGGTTTGAACCACCGTTGTTTATTGTCACGGACCCTAACAACAACAAACGCCTCTGTCACGTAGATTCTGCATGGCTTGCATGCTTGCAACGGATGGACTTGTAGGCTTTCAGTGGGCACTAACAAAAGCCTTGAGTCGTCGTCGTTTGGAGCCGCCATGCGCCTGTCTCGCTACTTCCTGCCAGTGCTGCGCGACGTGCCAAAAGAAGCCGAAATCGTTTCGCATCGGTTGATGTTGCGGGCCGGCATGATCCGCCAGCAGGCCTCGGGGCTCTATAGCTGGCTGCCTTTGGGCCACCGGGTGCTCATGAAGGTGCAAAAGATCATCGAAGAGGAGCAGAACCGCTCCGGCGCCATCCAGCTTCTGATGCCCACCATCCAGTCGGCCGATCTCTGGCGCGAATCGGGGCGATATGACGCCTACGGCAAGGAAATGCTGCGCATCGAGGACCGCCACGAGCGTGAATTCCTCTATGGTCCCACCAATGAAGAGATGGTGACGGACGTCTTCCGCGCCTATGTCAAATCTTACAAGGATTTGCCACTCAATCTCTACCATGTGCAGTGGAAATTCCGCGACGAGGTACGCCCCCGCTTCGGCACCATGCGCAGCCGCGAGTTCCTGATGAAGGATGCCTATTCCTTCGACCTGACCAAGGAGGACGCGGTCAAGGCCTACGAGCGCATGTTCGTAGCCTATCTGCGCACCTATGCCCGCATGGGGCTGACCGCAATTCCCATGCGCGCCGATACTGGCCCCATCGGCGGCGATCTTAGCCACGAATGGATCGTGCTCGCCGACACCGGCGAGAGCGCCGTGTTCTGCGACCGCCGCCTGCTCGAAAAACCCATCCCACCCCAGGACATCGACTTCCGCGGCGACCTCAAGCCCGTGTTCGACGATTGGACCTCGCTCTACGCGGCAACCGAGGACATGGTCGATATGGCCGAGTTCGAGGCGGCTGTGCCCGAGCAACACCGGGTTTCCGCTCGCGGCATCGAAGTCGGCCATATTTTCTACTTCGGGACCAAGTATTCCGAGCCCATGAAGGCGACCGTGACCGGTCCCGACGGCAAGGA
Source organism: uncultured Devosia sp. (assembly GCF_964244875.1). Classification (NCBI taxonomy): domain Bacteria; kingdom Pseudomonadati; phylum Pseudomonadota; class Alphaproteobacteria; order Hyphomicrobiales; family Devosiaceae; genus Devosia; species uncultured Devosia sp. The sequence goes on along the minus strand of NZ_CAXTKA010000005.1, from coordinate 134,752 downwards.
AATCACCGTGCATATGGGCTCCTATGGTGTCGGACCGACGCGTCTCGTCCCAGCGATCATTGAGGCCTCGCACGACGAGGCCGGCATCATCTGGCCGGTCAGCGTCGCCCCGTTCGAGGCGGTGCTGATCAATCTCAAGGCCGGCGACGCCGAATGCGATGCGGCCTGTGATGCCCTTTATGGCGAGCTCCAGCAGGCCGGCATTGACATGCTTTACGACGATCGCGACCAAGGCGCCGGCGGCAAGTTCGCCACCGCCGACCTGATCGGCATTCCCTTCCAATTGATCCTGGGCCCCCGCGGCCTCAAGTCCGGCGAAGCCGAGATCAAGCATCGCCAAGGCGGCGAGCGCGAAACCCTGCCCATTGCTGCCGCCGTCGCCCGCCTCAAGGCTCTGATCGAACCGCAAAGGCGGACCGACATTTGAGCGACACGCCGGCACCAGTACTCAACCGGGGAACGCGCGCCTTCGCGCCCTTCGAATGGATGATCGCAGGGCGCTATCTGCGTGCCCGGCGCAAGGAAGCGTTCATCTCGATCATTGCCAGTCTGACCATGGTCGGTGTCGCCATCGGCGTGGCGACGCTGATCGTCGTCATGTCGGTCATGAACGGCTTCCGCGCCGAACTGCTGACCAAGATCCTGGGCCTTAACGGCCACTTCACCGCCTTCCCTATCGAACGAGAGTTCACCGACTACAAGGAAACCATCGCCGCCCTGCAACAGGTCGACGGCGTCGAGTTCGCCGTCTATTTCGTCGAAGGCCAGGTGCTCGCTTCGGGCAATGGCAGCTCGGCCGGCGTCACCGTGCGGGGCATGGACGAGGAAAACCTGAAAAAGCTCAAGCTGCTCTATAATGGCGCGGCCCAGGGCGGCTGGGACAATTGGGACTCCAGCAAGGGCGTGGCCATTGGCTACCGGCTGGCGCAGACGCTCGGCGTGTCGCTGGGCGATAGCGTCACCATCATTAACCCCGACGGCGCCATGACCCCCTTCGGCACCACGCCACAAATTCGGTCTTACCCGGTCAACGTCATCTTCGATCTCGGCATGGTCGAGTTCGATAGCTTCTTCATGTACATGCCGTTGGCGCCGGCCCAGGAATTCTTCAAGCTCTACGAGGATGTGCTCAAGCCCGGCCAGAAGCCGCTCGACCCGATGGCGACCGATGCCGAGATCGACGCCGCCTATATGCGAATATCCCAAGCCAGCGCCGCCGAAATCTTCATCGACGACCCGGATAACGTCAGTGTCATGCGCGAGCGGCTGCAAGCGGATTCCGTGACGCGCCCGCTGGTGCTGACCGACTGGCAGCAGCGCAACGAGACCTTCTTTTCCGCGCTGCAGGTGGAGCGCGTCGTGATGTTCACCATCCTGTCCATGATCATTCTGGTGGCGGCGTTCAACATCATTTCCAGCCTCGTCATGCTGGTCAAGGACAAGAGCAGCGACATCGCCGTGCTGCGCACCATGGGCGCCACGCGCGGCTCGATCATGCGCATCTTTTCCATCACCGGCACCACCATCGGCGTGGTGGGAACGCTGATCGGGCTGGCGCTGGGCCTGCTGGTCGCCTCCTATGCCGAGCCGCTGCGCGCGTTCTTATCCAATACGTTGGGCGTGGCGATTTTCCCGCCCGAAGTGTTCTTCCTGTCCGCCCTGCCGTCCAAGACCGATCCGCTCGAGGTCACCGTCGTGGTGTGCCTCGCCCTGGGCCTCAGCTTCCTCGCCACGCTCTATCCCGCCTGGCGCGCCGCCCAATACGATCCGGTCGAGGCGCTGCGCTATGAGTAAGCCGCATCTGGTGCTGACCGACGTGCATCGGCACTACGGGCAGGGCGACAAGATCGTCCGCGTGCTCGAAGCCGCTAACCTCACCGTCGACAGCGGCGAGCTGGTGGCCCTGGTCGCCCCCTCAGGCGCCGGCAAATCCACGTTGCTGCACCTGAGTGGCCTCTTGGAAAGTCCCCAAGGCGGTGAAATCGAGATCATCGGCATCAAGACCAGCCAGCTTGGCGATCGCGGCCGCACGCAACTGCGCCGCTCCACCGTCGGCTATGTCTACCAGTTCCACCATCTGCTGCCCGAGTTCACTGCCCTCGAAAACGTATCGATGCCCCAGCTTATTGCCGGCAAAACCCAAGCCGAGGCTGATAAACGCTCGATGGATCTGCTCGACCTGCTCGGCGTCGCCCCCCGCGCCAGCCATCGTCCGGCCGAACTGTCTGGTGGCGAGCAGCAGCGCATCGCCATCGCCCGCGCCGCCGCCAATCATCCCAAGGTCATCCTCGCCGATGAGCCGACCGGCAATCTCGATCCCGAAACCAGCGATCTGGTGTTCGAGGCCCTGGGCAATCTGATCAAGAACGAGGGCGCCGCGGCGCTCATCGCCACCCACAATCATGACCTCGCCCGCCGCGCCGATCGCATCGTGACGCTCAAGGGCGGGCTGGTCGTCGCTCACACTCTTTAATTGATCGAACCAAAGCGATATCGTGGCGTTCTCCGCCGGAGGAGAAAGCCAATGACGCTGATCATGATAGTGGCGATGATGAGTATTGTCGGACTATTGACCGCCAACGCGCGGCACTGAGCGGTCCTATTCATCCTGCATGCTGGCCTTGCGCGCCTGTTCCGCAATCACGGCCAACAGCCGCCTGGCGGTTTTTAGGTCTGCCGTGAGCTTGTCGTTCTGCGCCTTTAGTTGCCGCATGCGCGCTTCTGCCGCCTGGTGATGCTCGATCCCATATTCGTGGATGCGCTTGACCACCACCTTGCTCGCAGGAGCGTCCGGATGCTCCAGCAATTGGTGCCAGTTCAGCCCCGACTTTTCCATCAGCCGATGTGCTGCCAGCGCTGCCGAGGCCCGCTCGCCGACATGATCGGAACCTAAGAGGCCCAAGACGCGAATAAGTCTGGTCAAGGCGGCTGGCTTCACGATCATCTCCGACAAGGTGCGCACCACGACGCTTCAACACGCTCAAAACCCGCACGAGCGCAACGCAGTATCGGTCCACGCCAAAGCCCATCCTAACGAATTCCTAACCAAACCGGCACGATCCCCGCTACTCTCCAACTTCGTCATCGACAGGAACAAACAGCGAACTTATAAGAACGTATCAGAAACGAAGGAGACGAAAATGCTGACTTTCCTGAAGGATTTTGCCGCGTTCATCACTCTGGGTGCCTTTACCGTCGGTTCGCTCACCTGGATGGATGTACTGACCCGACTCGTGTGACCCTCCTGTGGATTGTGCGCCGATTTGCGGCGCGCATCGGCGCAGAGGCTGTCACAAGGAGAGCCTGATAAAGGACGATCATGACCGGCCCCGGCTTCATCCATCTGCATGTGCATTCCGCCTATTCCCTGCTCGAGGGCGCACTGCAGCTTGAGACGATGCTGAAGCTGGCCAAGGACGATCACCAGCCGGCCTTGGGCATTGCCGATACCGGCAACCTGTTCGGCGCGCTGGAATTTTCTGAGAAAGCCGCCAAGAAGGGCATCCAGCCACTTATTGGCGTCGAGCTCGGCGTCGATTTCGCTGCCCGCGAGGAGCGCACCAACGAGCGCGGCAACCATACCCATTCCGCCAAATCCAGTATTGTCCTGCTGGCCAGCAGCGAAACCGGCTTTGGTAATCTCTCGCGCCTGGTGTCCAGGGCCTATCTCGACGGCGATGGCGGCGCGGCCCGTGCACAACTCGATTGGCTGAGCCGCGATGGCCTCGACGGCATTATCTGCCTGACTGGTGGACCCGAAGGCGCCATTGACGCCTGCCTCGCCGCCGGGCAGGACGCCCACGCCCAGCAGCGGCTGGCGCGCCTGCAGGACCTGTTCGGCGATCGACTTTATATCGAACTGCAGCGCCATGGCCGCGTACAGGAAGCTTCCGTCGAGCCGCGCCTCGTCGACTACGCCTATCGCCACGGCATCCCGCTGGTGGCCACCAACGAGCCGTTCTTCAAATCCACCAGGGAATTCGAGGCCCACGATGCACTGCTGGCTATCGCCGGCGGCACCGTGCTGGCCCAGACCGAGCGGCGCAAGCTGAACGACCAGTATTATTTCAAGACCCGCGCCGAAATGGTCGAGCTGTTCGCCGACCTGCCCGAGGCGCTGAATTCGAGCGTTGAGATCGCCCGCCGCATCAGCTACCGCCCGCTCACCCGCGCCCCTATCCTGCCCAAATTTGCCGCCGCGCCCGGCCTGAGCGACGATGAAGCCGTTGCGGTCGAGGCCGCAGCTTTGCGTAAGATGGCGGAGGAGGGGCTCGATGCCCGCCTCGCCACCGTCGGCATGGCGCCGGGAAAGACCGAGCAGGAATACCGGGACCGTCTGGAGTTCGAACTGGGCGTCATCGCCTCGATGAAATTCCCCGGCTATTTCCTCATCGTGGCCGATTTCATCCGCTGGGCCAAGGCCCAGTCCATTCCGGTCGGGCCGGGCCGTGGCTCTGGCGCCGGATCGCTGGTGGCCTATGCCACCACCATCACCGATCTCGACCCGCTGGCCTATAACCTGCTGTTCGAGCGCTTCCTCAATCCCGAACGCGTCTCGATGCCGGACTTCGACATCGATTTCTGCCAGGACCGCCGCGAAGAAGTCATCACCTACGTGCAGTCCAAATACGGCTCGCAACAGGTGGCCCAGATCATCACCTTTGGAACGCTGCAGGCCCGCGCCGTGCTGCGCGATGTCGGCCGCGTGCTGCAAATGCCCTATGGCCAGGTCGATCGCATCTGCAAGCTGGTCCCCGCCAACCCCGCCGATCCCTGGTCCATCGAGCGCACCATGAACGAGGTGCCCCAGTTCCGCATAATGGCCCAGGATGACGAGACGGTGGGCGAGCTGATCGCCATCGCCAAGAATCTCGAAGGTCTGTTCCGCCACGCCTCGACCCACGCCGCCGGCATCATTATCGGCGATCGGCCATTGCAGGATCTGGCGCCGCTCTATCGCGATCCGCGCTCGGACATGCCGGTCTGCCAATACAACATGAAGTGGAGCGAGGCCGCGGGCTTGGTCAAGTTCGACTTCTTGGGCCTCAAGACCCTGACGACCATCGATTATGCCGTCGATATGATCAACCAGGACGGCGGCACTTTCCGCATCGAAGATATCCCCATCGACGACACACCCACCTACAGGCTCTACCAGCAGGGCGACAGTTTCGGCGTGTTCCAGGTGGAGGGCGCCGGCATGCGCCGGGCGCTGGTCGATCTAAAACCCGACCGGTTCGAGGACATCATTGCCCTTGTGGCGCTCTATCGGCCCGGCCCGATGGACAATATCCCCCTGTTCTGCGACCGCAAACACGGCCGCGAAGAGGTGGAATATCCTCACAAAGACCTCAGCGTCGTCCTCGACGAAACCTATGGCATCATCGTCTACCAGGAACAGGTGATGCAGATCGCCCAGCTTTTGTCGGGCTATTCCCTGGGCGAAGCCGACATGCTCCGCCGCGCCATGGGCAAGAAGATCAAGGCGGAAATGGATGCCCAGCGCGACCGTTTCCGCGACGGCGCCATCACGCACGGGCTCAAGAAGGCGCAGGCCGATACCATCTTCGACCTCCTGGCGAAGTTCGCCAATTACGGCTTCAACAAAAGCCATGCCGCGACCTACGCCCTGGTGTCCTACCAGACGGCCTATCTCAAGGCCCACTTTCCGCACGAGTTCCTGGCCGCCTCCATGACCCTGGACATGGGCAATACCGATAAATTGGCCGAGTTCCGCGGCGAAGCCAAGCGCCACGAGATCGAACTGGTCGCGCCCTGCATCAATCGCTCGCAGGCGGCATTCTCAGTGCGCGACAAGGCCATCCATTATGGCCTTTGCGCCGTCAAAGGCGTCGGCCGCCAGGTTGCCGAACACATCGTGGACGTGCGCGGCGATACGCCGTTCAAGGACCTCGGCGATTTTGCCCGCCGCGTCGATCCGCGCATCCTGTCCAAGCGCACGCTGGAAACGCTGGCCAATGCCGGTGCGTTCGACCAGATCGTGCCCCGCCGTGAAGTGGCCTTCGCCGCCATCGAGGCGGTCATGGGCATGGCGCAGGCCCTGACCACCGAGCGGACCGCAGGCCAGTGGAACATGTTCGACAGCGGCGAGCCCGAGCCGATCAAGCTTCCCGCCGGCGTGCCCGCCTGGACCACCACCGAGCGTGCCGATCGGGAGCTATCGGCCATCGGTTTCCACCTATCAGCTCATCCGCTCGATGCCTATGCCGACCTGTTCGAGCGCCTGCGCGTACAAAAGTGGGGCGAATTCGAACGTGCCGTCAAGGACGGCGCCTCGGCCGGCCGGCTTGCCGGCACCATTTCCGGCCGCCAGGACCGGCGCACCCGCAAGGGCACGCCGATGATGATCCTGACCCTTTCCGACCAGAGCGGCAGCTTCGAAGTCATCGCCTTTTCCGAGCAGATCAATGAATTCGGCGCCATCCTGAGCGCCGGCAAATCGGTGGTCCTGCAGGTGGGCGCCGAAGAACGCGCTGAAGGCGTCAGTCTGCGGCTCTTGTCGGCCGAACCGATCGAGGGCATCGCCGAAAAAATCGAACGCCGGTTGACCGTCTTCGCCGATGACCCGGTAGCCCTCGGACCGATCAGCGCCCAGCTCAAGCGCGGCGGGGAGGGGAGCGTCAACTTCGTCGTCATCCGCGACGGCGGCGCCCGCGAATACGAAATCGAACTCCCCGGTAGCTACCGCCTGACCGCCGAAGTCGCCGGCGGCATCAAGGCGCTCGCCGGCGTCATGGACGTGCGGTTCCACTAGCGCTACGTCCTTGCTGGGACCGCTGGTCCAGGCGGTCATCGATTTTGCCCATGCACAGTGTCCCCGGCGCATGCCGGCGCCCATCCCGAGATTTTCCGCCCGCCGCCCCAGATCGCTCCCGACGCAGTCCAGCTATATGCATCGTCCAGACCGCTGCACCGGCCTTGCCTTTCCCCCGCTCATCGCCTATATGCGCCATGCGTCCGGCCGCGTGTCGGCGCGATTTCACACACGAGGCAGGCTTGCTGGGCATCCAGCGATCCATCCGGTGGCAGGCAACTGTCGCAACGCTTCGTGGAGGCATCAACCGGTAAACAGGAGCAGCCATCATGGCACTGCCCGATTTTTCTATGCGCCAATTGCTTGAAGCTGGCGTCCACTTCGGCCACCAGAAGCATCGTTGGAACCCCAAGATGGAGCGTTTCATCTTCGGCGTGCGCAACGACATTCACATTCTCGACCTGAGCCAGACCGTGCCGGCCCTCAGCCGCGCCCTCCAGCTTATCTCCGACACCGTTGCCGATGGCGGCCGCGTGCTGTTCGTGGGCACCAAGCGCCAGGCCGCGCCGTTGGTGGCCGAGGCGGCCAAGTCGTCGGCCCAGTATTTCGTCAACTCGCGCTGGCTCGGCGGCACGCTGACCAATTGGCAGACCATCTCCAATTCGATCTCGCGCCTGCGCCAGCTCGAATCGATGGGCACCGACGAACTCGAAGGCCGCACCAAGAAGGAACGCCTGATGATGAGCCGCGAGCAGGAGCGCCTGGAGCGCGACCTCGGCGGCATCAAGGACATGGGTAACCTGCCGTCTTTGCTGTTCGTCATCGACACCAACAAGGAAGCCAACGCGATCAAGGAAGCCCGCCGCCTGGGCATTCCGGTCATTGCCATCGTCGACACCAATTGCGATCCCGACACCGTCGATTTCGCCATTCCCGGCAATGACGACGCCAGCCGCGCGCTCGAGCTTTATGTGTCGCTGGTCTCGCGCGCCGCGATCGACGGTATCGGCCGCTCGTCCAGCGCCATGGGCACCGATCTGGGCGCCTCCGATCGCGCGCCGGTTGAGGAAGCCCTGCCAGAAGCCGACGAGGCTCCTGCCGCCGAGCCCACACCAACCGTCAACTAAGACGCTTATACGAGCCCTGTTTTATTGAACCATGCGGCCCCTTTACGGGGCCGCCAAGAGGTGAACCTATGGAAATCACTGCTGGAATGGTCAAGCAGCTTCGCGACTCGACCGGTGTCGGGATGATGGACTGCAAGAAGGCCCTGGCCGAAACCAATGGCGACATGGAAGCCGCGGTCGATTGGCTGCGCACCCGTGGCCTGGCAAAAGCGGCCAAGAAGGCCGATCGCGTCGCCGCTGAAGGCCTGGTTGGCGTTGCCACCAATGGCACCGCTGCCGCCTTGGTCGAGGTCAATTCGGAGACCGATTTCGTGGCCCGGAACGAGCAGTTCCAGGCCATCGTCGGCAATGTCGCCAAGCTGGCGCTCGACGCCGACGGCGACGTGGTCAAGCTGGGCGAAATGCCCTTCCCGGGATCGGGCCACTCGGTTTCAGCCGAATTGACCGAAGCCATCGCCAAGATCGGCGAGAACATGACCCTGCGCCGCACTGCCTCGCTTTCGGTCGGCAATGGCGTGGTGGAAAGCTATGTCCATTCGGCCGTCAAGCCGGGCATGGGCAAGATGGGTATCCTGGTGGCCCTGGAGTCGACCGGCGACAAAACCGCGCTGTCGACACTTGGCAAGCAGCTCGCCATGCACATCGCCGCAACCAACCCGCTGTCGATTTCGCCTGACGATCTGGATCAGGCCGTCGTCGCTCGTGAGCGGGCAATTTTCGCCGAGCAGGCCCGCGAAAGCGGCAAGCCCGCCGAGATCGTGGAAAAGATGGTCGAAGGCCGCGTCCGCAAGTATTACGAGGAAGTCACGCTGCTGGCCCAGGTTTTCGTCATCGATGGCGAAACCAAGGTTGGCGACGCGATCAAGAATGCCGAGAAAGACGCCGGCGCGCCGATCAAGCTGACGCAATTCATTCGCTACGCGCTGGGCGAGGGCATTGAAAAGGTCGAGACCGATTTCGCTGCCGAAGTCGCCGCGACCTCAGGCGTCAAGCAGAACTGAACCGATCGAGGCGGGTCTCCGGGCCCGCCTTTTGCTCTCTGCCAGGTCCGGCCTCACCCGGCATCGATCGAGCACAATGTCTTAAACCTGATGCTGTTTCGTGGCTCCCGGCGCTTCCCACCGGGCGTCCTTATGCACTAATGTCTGTCGGGCGTCGCCGGAATCGGCGCCCCGTCCTGTAACAAGGGGTTTGCTGATGGCGCCTGCCTACAAACGCATTTTGCTCAAGGTATCGGGCGAAGCGCTGTCTGGCGATCAAAGCTTTGGCATCCAGCCCGAATACCTTGCCGGCGTCGCCGGACAGATTGCCGAAGTGGCGCGCTCCGGCATTCAGATGGCCATCGTCACCGGCGGCGGCAACATCTTTCGCGGCATGGCCGTGGCCGCCAATGGCGGCGATCGGGTCACCGCCGATATGATGGGCACGCTCGGCACTGTCATAAACGCCTTGGCCTTGGCCGGGGCCCTGACCGCCGCCGGCGTCAAGGCCAAGGTCTTCAGCGCTACCACCATGCCGTCGGTCGCCGACACCTATACCGCTCGTGCCGCCAAGGCAGCGCTTGAGGACGGCTATGTTGTCGTGCTCGGCGGCGGTATCGGCAATCCGTTCTTCACCACCGACACGGCCGCAGCCCTTCGCGGCATTGAGTTGGAATGCGACGTGGTGTTCAAGGGCACCAATGTGGATGGGGTTTATTCAGCCGATCCGAAAAAGGACCCGACCGCCACCCGCTACGACCAGATTAGCCACGATGACGTCATCAGCCAGAATTTGCGGGTCATGGACACAGCCGCCTTTGCCCTTGCCCGCGACAATAACCTGCCGATAATCGTTTACGCGCTGGACGACAAGGAAGGGCTCTCCGGCGTTCTCGCGGGCCGCGTCCGCAGCACACGCGTCGGCAAGCCGCTCTAGAGGATAATACCATGGCCTACAATCTCAATGATCTCAAAACCCGCATGCAGAAATCCATCGCCTCGCTCCGCGACGAGTTGGCGAGCCTGCGCACCGGCCGCGCCAGCGCCAGTCTGCTCGATCCGGTCACGGTGGAGGCCTATGGCAGTCGCATGCCGCTAAACCAGGTGGCCACGGTGACGGTGCCCGAGGCGCGCATGCTCAGCGTCCAGGTCTGGGATCGCCAGATGGCCAACGCCGTCGAAAAGGCCATTCGCGACAGTGGTCTTGGGCTCAACCCCATGGGGGAGGGGCAGGTGATCCGCGTTCCCTTGCCCGAGCTTAACGAGGAGCGCCGTCGCGATCTGACGAAGGTCGCGCATAACTACGCCGAGGCCGCTCGCGTCGCCATCCGCCACATCCGTCGCGACGGTATGGATGCGCTCAAAAAAGCCGAAAAAGACGGTGATATGAGCCAGGATGACGCCCGCGTACAAACCGATGTCGTGCAGAAGGCCACCGATGCGCATGTTGCCGAGGTCGATGCGCTGGTCTTCGCCAAAGAACAGGAAATCATGCAGGTCTGAGGCCCTTCAACCGCTGCGCCGGGAGGGCGTAGATGTCCAGCGAACCCGCTATCACCATCGACACCGCGCCGCTTTCGCGCCTGCGCGTTCCCGTGCATTTGGGGGTGATCATGGACGGCAACGGGCGCTGGGCCAAGGCACGCGGCAAGCGTCGCACCGAGGGTCATATCGAAGGCGTCAAGGCCCTGCGCACCCTGGTCGAGCTGTGCATCAACTATGGCGTGCGCAATGTCACGGTGTTCAGCTTCTCCTCCGAAAACTGGACGCGGCCACGCGAAGAGATAACCTTCATCTTCAATTTGCTGCGCCGCTTTGTGGCGTCCGATTTGCAAAAGCTGATCCGTAACAATGTTAGGGTGCGCATTATCGGCGCGCGCTCGGGCCTTGAGGCATCCCTGGTTCGCCTGATCGATGACGTTGAGGCCAAGACCGCCATCAATACCGGCCTAACGCTGATCGTGGCTTTCAATTATGGCGGCAAGGCCGAAATAACCGATGCCACACGCCTGATCGCCCGCGAGGTCGCTGCCGGCCGGCTGCATCCCGACGACATCACCGAAGCCACCATCGAGCGCAGCCTTTATACCCATGGTATTCCCGATCCCGAATTGATCATCCGCACTAGCGGCGAGCAGCGCATTTCCAATTTCCTGCTCTGGCAGGCGGCGTATTCCGAATTCGTATTCGTCGAGGAGAACTGGCCTGATTTCGACGAGGCCAGCTTCCTGCGCGTACTGCAGACCTTTTCATTGCGCGACCGGCGCTTTGGCGGTGTCGAGGCGAAATTGCCTTGACCAATCCCGGCGACCCCGCTGTCGAGCCCGTCCCCGCCCGCCGCCGCAATTGGGCCGACCTTGGCCCGCGTTTGGTGTCTGCCTCCATTCTTCTCCCCATCGTCGCGCTGACGCTCTACTTCGGTGGCTATCTGTTTGGGCTGGTGGTTGGCATCGTCTTTGCCGGCGTCTATCGGGAATGGGAGACCATGGTCACCCGCGCGCCGCTGACGCCGGTCGGCATTGCGCTGATTGCCCTCATGGCCCTGTGCGGACCGCTGTTCATCTGGCTCGGCCTGCTCGGCCCCCTCATGCTTGTGGCGCTGGCCTGCGCCCTGGCCATTGCCGCGCGCGGCGAGGAAACGCTCTGGCGCATCGGCGGCCTTGTCCTGATCGGCGCCGTCATTGTCGCCCTGCTTGCCTTGCGCGGCACGACGCCGGACGGCATCTGGGCCGGCGTATACCTTGCTACGGTAGTCTGGATGACTGACTCGGCTGCCTTCTTCACCGGCCGGCAGCTTGGCGGGGAAAAACTGGCTCCTGACATTTCGCCCTCCAAGACCTGGTCGGGCGCTCTTGGCGGACTGGCCCTTGGCACATCCGCAGGGCTCATGGTCTGGATCTTTGCCACCGACTCGCCTTGGTGGATCGGGCTTGTGACGTCGGCCACTATCAGCGTTCTCGGCCAATTGGGCGATCTGGGCGAAAGCGCGGCAAAGCGCCACTTCCGCATCAAGGACAGCGGCGATATCATTCCCGGACATGGCGGCCTGATGGACCGGCTCGACAGCCTCACATTCGGCGTCTTGTTCGTGCTGCTGATCGGCGCCTGGCATGCTGGCTTTGGCGCGGTCGCATCGGGCCTGCTGTTCTGGTAGTGCACCGACGCGGTCCAGCCGGTATCGGAAACTAAGGATAAAAATGCTCGATTTTCCGCTTTGGCTGCTGTCCTACGTGGTGCCGTTCCTGGCAGTACTGACAGTCATCGTTTTCGTGCACGAAATGGGGCATTATCTCGTAGCGCGCTGGAATGGCATCGCCATTCAGACTTTCTCCATCGGCTTTGGTCGCGAACTGATCGGCTGGGACGACAGGCACGGTACGCGCTGGAAGATTTCGGCAATTCCGCTCGGCGGCTACGTCCGCTTCGTCGGCGACATGAATGCCGCTAGCGTTCCTGATCCTGATGCGGTGGAAAACGCCGATCCGGCGCTCGCGCCACGCTTGTTTGCCAACAAGAACGTCTGGCAGCGCATTGCCGTGGTCGTAGCCGGTCCGCTGGCCAATGTCATCCTCACTTTCCTCATCCTTTACGCCCTGCTGCTCGGCTATGGCCGTTACACCATCCCTCCGGTGATCAGTGGGGTGACTGCAGGCTCAGTCGCCGAGCAGGCGGGCCTTGCACCCGGCGACACCATCATTTCGGTCGATGGCTATGTCGTGCGCGGCTTCGAGGATTTTCAACGCTATGTCGCCACCAGTCCCGCCCGACCGGTGAGCATTGCCATCGAGCGCAATGATGTCCCGCAAACCCTTTCCCTGACGCCCGAGGCTGTCCAGGTTCAGGATCGCTTCGGCAATAACCAGCGAATCGGCCGCATCGGCGTCAGCCGCGACATGACCGATACCGATGTCACGCTCTACCGGCCCGGACCGGTCGAGGCACTCGGCATGACCGTGGAGGAAATCCGCTTCATCGTGCAGCGCACCGGCGCCTTTCTCGGCGATTTCTTCGTCGGCCGCGGCGATGTCGAGCAGTTGGGCGGACCAGTCAAGGTCGCTAAGGTTTCCGGTGAAGTGGCTACGCTGGGCATCATCGCGCTGATCAACCTCACCGCCCTGCTGTCGCTCAATATAGGAATCTTCAACCTTTTGCCCGTACCGATGCTCGACGGCGGGCATCTGTTGTATTATCTGATCGAAGCGTTGCGCGGTCGTCCGCTCAGCATGAAGGTGCAGGAGATAGGCTTCCGCTTTGGCTTTGCCCTGGTGCTGGCCCTAACGGTGTTTACGCTCTTTAATGACACGCTTTTCGCCTATTTGAGGACGCTGAGCTAACCCCTTGTTAACCTTGGTTCGCAAGGTGTTGCACGAATACAAGGGCGCCAATCATTTACTAACCGCGTCCGGGCTTCCGCCTTGTCTGTGGTTAAAAAAACAGTAAAACAGTTCAATGGAGTTAGCTTGGGGGAGCGCTGTGCATGACGATTCTCCAGGCTGGGCGAAGAAGGCAATAAAAACGATGATCCACCCTAAAAGGCTGACGCGCGGCGTATTTCTCGCGCTGGCAATCCTGGGCGCTGCGCCACTCGTCCCCACCAGCATGCCGGTTTTCGGCACCGCAATTGTACAAGCGCAGGAACAGCTTGTTGGTTCCGTCTTGTTCGAGGGCAACAAGCGTTTCTCCGACGAGCAATTGCTGGCAATGGTCGATGTCTCGGCATCCGGCATCGTCACGCAGGAGCGCATCGCCTCCGATATTGAAAGCATCCGCCAGGCCTATGACAAGGATGGCTTCCGCTCCATCGGCGTGACCGCGCGCACCGAAGCCATCGCCGATGGTCGTATCCGCGTCACCTTCGTGGTCAACGAAGGCGAGCGCGCCGGCATTGCCGCAATCAATTTTACCGGCAACAATTCCATCGACAGCGGCAGCCTCAAGAACAATCTGCTGACCAAGGAAACCGGCATCCTGAGCTGGCTCTTCCGCGACGATACCTATGACGAGCAGAAGATCGCCGTCGATCGCGAGCGTGTGCGCCTGTATTACGCCAATCGCGGCTATCCCGATGCGCAGGTGACATCGGTCGGCGAATACGACGCCTCCAGGAATGCCTACTTCATCAACTTCACCGTCAACGAAGGTGAGCGGTATGAATTCGGCAATGTCGGGATCGAAACCAGCATCGATGGCCTCAACACCAATGTGCTGACCGGCACGGTGCAAACGGGGCAGGGCAGCCGTTATTCGGTGACCGACCTGCAAAAGACCATCGAAGACATGTCCTACGAGGCGACGTCGCAGGGCTATTCGTTCGCTGACGTGCGTGCCCGCGTCGATCGCGACGCTGCCAATCGGACGCTTAACGTCACCTATCTGGTTGACGAGGGCCCGCGGGTTTATGTCGAGCGCATCAACATCACCGGTAATACCAAGACGCGTGATTTCGTGATCCGTCGTGAGCTGGAGTTTGCCGAAGGCGACCCCTTCAATCGCTCCATGGTCGTTCGCGGCCGCTCCAACATCCAGGACCTCGGCTATTTCAGCGCCGTGGATATCTCCACCCAGGCTGGCTCGGCGCCGGACAAGGTTGTGATCAACATCGCCGTGACCGAGCAGTCGACAGGTGACTACGGCGCAACCGCGGGTTATTCCACCAACGATGGTATCTTGGGCGAAATCTCGCTGACGGAACGCAACTTCCTTGGTCGTGGCCAGTACCTGCGGGCTGCCATTGGCGCTTCCGAGTCAGGCCAGACCTACGACTTTTCGTTTACCGAGCCGCGCTTCATGGGTCTTAAGGTCAGCGCCGGCGTCGACGCCTATCATCGGATCACCGACGAAAGCGAGACGAATTTCTACGGCTCCGAATCAACTGGCGGACAGCTTCGCTTCGGCGTGCCCCTGACGCGCGATTTGTCGGCGACCATCTTTGCCGGCGGTGAACGCAAGGTCATCGTCGACGTTGAGGACAATCCGCAGTATCAGTCGACGCTGGTTGTCGATGGTGAGGAATACTACAAGGCGTTCATCGGCTATACCCTCACTTGGAATGGCGTCGACAATGTCAAGAAACCCACCGAGGGCTTCTACGGCACCTTCACGCAGCAATATATCGGCTGGGATCATAACCTGATCAAAACCGAGGCTCGTGGGCGCTACTTCATCCCTCTGCTTGATGACAGCGGCATCGTGGCCAGCATCAAGGGCCAGGCTGGCGTCATCAATGCGCTCGACGATGCAGGCGTGAGTTCGGTCGAAGCCTTCAATCCGGGCAGCTCGCTGATCCGTGGCTTCGAAGGCCGGGGCCTTGGGCCACGGCTGACGACGGGCGAATATCTCGGGGCGACTGCCTATGCCGGTATCTCGGGTGAAATCCAGTTCCCGATCCCGGTTCTTCCCGAGAGCTATGGCCTGAGCGGCGCCGTTTGGGCCGATGCGGCCTGGGTCGATGGTATGCCCGCCTATGGCGACAATACGGTATCGCCGGGCAGCACCGATGAGCCGATCCGTGCCTCGGTTGGTGCGTCCCTGCTCTGGGACTCGCCGTTCGGACCCCTGCGCGGCGACTTCGCGCATGTCCTCAACCAGTCGAGCGAGGATCGCACCCAGGTGTTCCAGCTGACCTTGTCGACGCTGCTGTAACCAGATCGGCGTGAATGATGATCGAGCCGCGGGGCGGTAGCGCCGCGGCTCGATCCTTTTGAGTGATACCCCAATGGTCGATACCCGCTTTCATCGCTTCGCCGGTCCGACCACGCTCGGCACGATATTGACCGCGACCGGCTGGAGCGACGCGCTGGCAGGACTGCCGGCCAGCGATTTCGCAATCGCCGGTGTTGCCGAGCTGGATCTCGCCGGTCCCCACGATCTGGCGCTGGCCGCTCACCTTAACTATGTCGAGGAACTGCGCGCCACTTCGGCAGGCCTCGTCATAGTCGCTGCCGGCCTGCGCGACGCCGTGCCCGCTCATAGCCAATCCATTCTCGTCGAGCAGCCGCACCAGTTGTTCGCCGATATTCTGGACTATCTCTATCCCGGCAGCACCCGCTCGATCATTGCCGCACTGCGCGACGATCTGGGTGCGCCGATTCTGGAACGCGACGTGGTATTGGGCACCAATGTAGTGGTGGGATCAGGCGTGCAGATTGGCCGCGGCACCATTATCGGGGCCAATACCGTCATCGGCTCCGGCGTTACCATCGGCCGCAACTGCACCATTGCCCCCAATTGCACGATCGATTGCGCCCATCTCGGCAACGGGGTGACCATCCATTCGGGCGTCCGCATCGGCACCGAAGGCTTCGGCTGGCTCGACCATGGCCGCTCCAATCGTAAAATCCCCCAGCTTGGCCGCGTCATCGTGCAGGATCACGTGGAAATCGGCGCCAATTCGACAATCGATCGCGGCGCCCTGGGCGATACAGTGGTCGGCGAAGGCACCAAGATCGACAACCTGGTCCAGATTGGCCACAACTGCCGCATAGGTCGCAATTGCCTCATCGCCGCCATGAGTGGGCTTTCGGGATCGACGATCGTCGGGGATGGCGTGTTGATGGGCGGCGGTACCGGCACCTCCGGCCACCTGACGATCGGCGCCGGTTCGGTGATACACGGGCGCGCCGCGGTAACCAAGAACTGGCCTCCCGGCTCCAAGCTTGCCGGTGCCCCGGCGCAGGATATAAGAGACTTCTGGCGGGAAATCGCTGTCATGCGGAAACTCTCGAAGGGGGACAAGCGGAAATGAACGATCAGTCGATCGCGAGCACCGAACTCACCGCGATGAGTATTGCCGAAATCCTGCAGGCTCTGCCGCACCGCTATCCAATGTTGATGATCGACCGGATCGTCGAGATCAACGGCGATCAGTCCGCCATCGGCATCAAGAACGTCACCTTCAATGAGCCCATATTTCAGGGCCACTTTCCCGAAAATCCGATCTTTCCGGGCGTACTGATCATCGAGGGTATGGCGCAGACCGCCGGTGCCATCGTCATCCACAATGACTCCAATGGCGGCAGGAAGAACATTGTTCTGATGCTGGGCGTCGACAAGGCCAAGTTCCGCAAGCCGTCCGGCCCCGGCGACACGATCGAGTATCACATTTCCAAGATCCAGCGCCGCCGCAATGTCGGGCGCTACCAGGCCAAGGCGATCGTCGATGGCCATGTGATCGCCGAAGCGGAGATTACGGCGATGATCGTGGGTGCGCCCCTGTGAGCCAGGCTTTGGTACACCCAACCGCAATTGTCGGGGCAGGGGCCAGGCTTGGGGCCGGCGTCAAGATCGGCCCGTTCTGCATCATCGGCGACAATGTGGCGCTGCATGACGATGTCGAGCTGATTTCCCACGTATCGATCGATGGTCATACCGAGATTGGCGCCGGCAGCCGGGTGTTCCCTTTTGCCTCGATCGGCCACGAGCCGCAGGATCGCAAATATGCCGGCGAAGAGTCGCGATTGGAGATCGGGGAGCGCTGCGTTATCCGCGAGGCCGTGACGATCAATCCCGGCACCGCCGCCGGCGGCATGCTGACCAGGATCGGCAATGACTGCCTGCTGATGGCCAGCGCCCACGTGGCTCACGATTGCATCATTGGCAACAACGTCATCATGGCCAATTACGTCGGCCTGGCCGGCCATGTCGTGGTCGGCGACAACGTCACGTTCGGCGGCATGGCCGTGGTGCATCAGCGCACGCGCGTTGGCCCGCACGCCTTTATCGGCGCCCAGTCGATGATCGACGGCGACGTGATCCCCTATGGGATGGCTCTGGGCAACCGCGCCTCGCTGGCGGGCCTGAACCTGGTTGGCCTCAAGCGGCGCAAGTTCGATCGCGAGGCGATCCATCGGTTGCGCGCCGCCTATCGCATGATTTTCGCCAGCGAGGGGACCTTGCGCGAGCGGGTTGAAGACGCTGCCGAACTGTTCAAGAACGATGCCTTGGTGCAGGACGTGGTGACCTTCATCGGGGCTGCATCCGACCGTCCGATCCTGACCCCTCGCAACGGCCACGCGCCCGAATAAATGGCCAGGTCGACGGGGCGGCTTTCGATTTTCGCCGGAACCGGAGCCCTCGCGCCGCTGGCAGTGCAGGCGGCTTTGGCCGCCGGCTACAAGGTGCAGGTCCTTTCCCTGACCCCGCGCGAGGATGTCACCGACGTCAAGGTCATCGCCGCCGATGTCGCCAATCCGCTTGCCATCATCTGGGCGCTCAAGGTCTTTCGCACCACCCATATCGTCATGGCCGGCGCCATCCACCTGCCCGACAAGGCGCGCGAAGGCTTGATCCGCTTCGCCAACAAGGATGTGCCGTCCTCGGGCAATGCTGCCCCGGTCGGTGACGCAACCCTTGCAGCGCTGGGCAGCGTGCTCAAGAAAATGAGCGGTGCCGACCTGGTCGGCATCCATGAAATCGCCCCGGACCTTCTGGCGCCGGAAACGACGATCGCGGGCCCGGACCTTGTCGACGCCGACCTGGCATTTGCCCGGTTTGCCCTGCGCACGGCGCGGGCCATCGGCGCGCTCGATATCGGCCAGGCTGCCGTCGTTTCGGGTCACCGCATTATCGCGGTCGAAGACATTGGCGGCACCGATGCCCTGATTGCGCGCATAGGCGAATTGAAGCGCCAGGGCCTTGCCGGCGATGGCGCCGCGCGACTGATCCTGGCCAAGGCCATCAAGCCACAACAGCCCAGTTTTGCCGATCTGCCTGCTATCGGCCCGCAAACCGTGATCAATTGCACCACTGCCGGCATCACGGCGATTGCGGTGGAAGCGGGCCGCAGCCTGCTGCTGCAACGCGCTGAACTGCTCGACACCGCCAACCGGCTCGGCATCAGCGTCGTCGGCCTGAGGCTTGCCGATGAATAATACCTTCAAGCTGTTTGTTCTGGCTGGCGAGCCATCCGGCGATCGCATCGCTGCCGACTTGGTCAAGCGACTGCGCGCCAAGGTCAATGTCGACGTGTCCGGCGTCGGCGGCGATGAGTTGATCGGCCAGGGATTGCGCCCGCCGTTCCCCATGAGCGACCTCGCGGTCATGGGGCTGACCGACGTGCTGCTGCGCCTGCCGCTGCTGCTGTGGCGCATCGAGCAAACGGCGCGCGCCATCATGGCAACCCAGCCCGATATCGTCGTCCTGGTCGATGCCCAGGATTTCTCCAAGCGTCTGGCCAAGCGGATCAAGACGCTCGGCTTCGGCAAACCCATCCTGCTCTACGTGGCGCCTACCGTCTGGGCCCGTGCACCGCACCGTGCCAAGGCGCTCAAGCCCCTGTTCGACGAGGTATTGGCCGTGCTGCCCTTCGAGCCGGCAGTGATGACGCGCCTCGAGGGTCCGCTAACCAGCTATGTCGGGCATCCGGCGCTGGATGAAGGCCTGGCGATCTGCGCCACCTCTGCCCGAGGGCTGGTGGCGCTGTTACCCGGCAGCCGGAACGGCGAGTTGCGCCGCCATCTGCCTGTGCTGGGCCAGGTTGCCGGCCAGTTGGCCGATCATTCCGCCGTGGACGGATTTTTCATCCCCACCTTGCCGTCGCTGGAGTCCCGACTCCGCGCCGAAACGGCCAACTGGCCCGTCCCGGTGACGATCGTTGCGGACCGAACGGCCCGTCATGCGCTCTACGCTCAAAGCATCATCGCACTATCGGTCTCCGGCACCGCCACGCTGGAACTGGCGCTGGCGCGCCTGCCCATGGTGGTCATCTATGTGCTCGACACGCCCCAGGCCCGCGAGTTCGAGCGGATCGGCCGCCCGCAGGTAGGGCTGCCCAATATTATCCTGGCCCGCCCGGTAACCGAGGAACTGATCACGGTCAGGCCCGAACCCGACCTGCTGGTCGCCGCCGCAAGGCGCCTGCTGGACAATGAAAAAGCCCGCCACAACCAGATCGTGGCCTTTGACGAACTCGTTGCATTGATGGAGCAGGGCGCCCCCGATGCCCCCCGGCAGGACCCTGCAGACCGGGTCCTTGGCCATTGGCCGGTCAGCGACCGGTGATCGCCTCGTAGTCGCGCGCTGGCGAGCCATTGTACAGCTGGCGCGGCCGTCCGATCTTCTTTTGCGGATCGGCGATCATTTCCTTCCACTGCGCGATCCAGCCCACCGTGCGCGCCATGGCGAACAGCACGGTAAACATCGAGGTGGGGAAGCCGATCGCTTCCAGGATGATCCCCGAATAGAAATCGACATTGGGATAGAGCTTGCGGTCAATGAAGTATTGATCCTCGAGCGCGATCTTTTCCAGCGCCTGCGCCACCTGCAGCGTGGGATTGTTGTGCACGCCCAACAGCTCCAGCACGTCCTTGGCCGTGGCTTGCATCACCGTCGCCCTGGGATCGAAATTCTTGTAGACGCGGTGCCCGAAGCCCATCAGCTTGAAGCCCGAATTCTTGTCCTTGGCGCGCGCAATGAATTCGGGAATGCGATCGACGGTGCCGATTTCCTTGAGCATGTTGAGCGCCGCTTCATTGGCGCCGCCATGGGCCGGACCCCACAGGCAGGCCACCCCGGCCGCGATGCAAGCAAACGGATTGGCGTCCGACGAGCCGGCCAGCCGCACGGTCGAGGTCGAGGCATTCTGCTCGTGGTCGGCATGGAGGGTAAAAATCAGGTCCATCGCCTTGGCGACAACCGGGTTGGCCACGTATTCCTCCGCCGGCACGGAAAAACACATCCGCAGGAAATTGGACGCATAGTCGAGATCGTTTCGCGGATAAACGAACGGCTGCCCGACCGAGTATTTATACGCCATCGCGGCGATCGTCGGCATCTTGGCGATCATCCGGATGGAGGCGATTTCGCGCTGCTGCGGATCGGTGATGTCGGTGGAGTCGTGGTAAAACGCGGCCATTGCCCCGACCACGCCGGTCATGATCGCCATCGGATGCGCATCGCGCCGGAAGCCGCGATAGAAATAGTGCATCTGCTCGTGCACCATGGTGTGGTGCGTCACCAGCTCGTCGAATTCGGCCAGTTGCTGCGTGTTGGGCAATTCGCCGTAAAGCAGCAAATAGCACACTTCGGTATAGCTGCTTTTGGCGGCAAGCTGGTCGATCGGGTAGCCGCGATACAGCAGTTCGCCCTTGTCGCCATCGATATAGGTGATCGCGCTGTCGCAAGCGGCGGTCGAGGTAAACCCGGGATCGTAGGTGAACAATCCGGTCTTGGCATAAAGCGATCGGATGTCGATGACATCCGGTCCCACCGACCCGGACAGCACCGGAAATTCGTAGGACTGGTCCCCGATGACGAGTTTGGCGACTTTATCGGTCATTGAGCTCTCCTCGATGGCCCACCACCCGAGCGGAAGGGAGTTTCGTTGGGCGGGGCCGGCAAACTTGGCTTAAGCATATGCTCTATTTGAGGTATCAGCATTGCCCCTTTCGAGGCAACCGATAGGTAAACCGATATTATTTGCTCTCGATTTGGTCGCCAAGCCGCGCCAGGCTTTCATCGCGTCCGATCAGCACCATAACCTCGAAAATACCCGGCGAAATCGTCCGTCCCGTCAATGCGGCGCGCAACGGCTGTGCCAACTTTCCCAGCTTTAACCCCTTGGCGTCCGCCAGGACACGCATCGCGGCATCGATTGCCGGCACGCTCCAATCGTTCAAACCCGTCAACAATTCGCGAACATCGCCGAGCACCGCCCGCGCATCGGGCGTCAGCAATGCCGCGGCCGCGCTATCGATAGTCAACGGACGTGACGCATAGATGAACTGCGCCAGCTCGATCAGTTCCAGGACGGTCTTGGCGCGTGGCTGCAATTCTGGCAGCGCCGCCAGCACGGTCTGCGTGTTGGCGACAAGGCCCTCATGATCGGCCAGCCGGCCGATTTCCTGCGCCAGTGCCACCATCACGCCGTAAAGATAATCCGGCGCCGCCTCGCGGATATAGTGCCCGTTGATGCTTTCCAGCTTGACGAAGTCGAAGCGCGCCGCGCCCTTGTTGAGCGCTTCGAGGCTAAACCACTCGATCATCTGCTCGGTCGAGAAAATCTCGTCGTCCTGGTGCGACCAGCCCAGCCGCGCCAGGTAATTGCGCAGCGCCTCGGGCAGGTAGCCCATTTCACGATAGACGTTCACGCCCAGGGCGCCATGGCGTTTGCTGAGCTTGGCGCCATCGGCCCCGTGGATCAGCGGAATGTGGGTCATCTCCGGCACGGTCCAGTCCATGGCGTTGTAGATGACGATCTGGCGCGCGGCATTGGTCAGATGATCGTCGCCGCGAATGATATGGGTGACGCCCATGTCATGATCGTCCACCACAACGGCATGCATATAGGTGGGCGTGCCGTCAGAACGCAGGATGATGAAATCGTCCAGGTTCTCGGTTTTGAACACGACCTTGCCCTGGACATGGTCATCAACCACGATCTCGCCAGCCAGCGGCGCCTTGATGCGCACCACGGGCGCCACGCCGGCGGGTGCCTCGGCCGGGTCGCGGTCGCGCCAATAGCCGTTATAGCGCGGTGGCTTGCCGGCGGCGCGGGCTTCCTCGCGCATTTGCGTCAACTCGTCCGGCGAACAATAGCAGAGATAGGCATGGCCCTTGGCCACCAGCTCGTGCGCGATTTCGGCATGCCGCGCCGCACGGCCAAACTGCAGGGTCGGCTCATCGTCCCATTGCAGTCCCAGCCAGCTCAACCCGTCATAGATCGCCTGGATCGCCGGTTCGGTCGAACGCTCGCGATCGGTATCCTCGATGCGCAGCAGCATCTTGCCGCCCGTATGGCGCGCATAGGCCCAGTTGAACAGGGCGGTGCGGGCGCTGCCGATATGCAGGTAACCGGTTGGCGAGGGCGCGAAGCGAGTGATGACCTGGGACATGAGACCGGAACGGTTGGACGAGTTTGCGTGCCGTGTGTAGCATAGGCGGGTATGAGCGCAAGGGCAGGGGGCAAGCCGGTGCGGGGGGCCGAAACACTGGACATCGCCGAGCTGCCGGTGGCACGCAAGCCGCCCGGCATCGTCGTCACCTGGCCACCGTCGCCTGGCCCTGTAGCTGTGCCATGGCGGCAGCGACTGACCCTCTCGCTGTCCCTGGCGATCGGGGACGCGATCGAAACGCGACGCTTGTTCGTGCTCCTGCCTTTCAGCATCATCGGCGGGCTCGTCGCCTATAGCCAGCTGCCCCACGAGCCAAGTCCTTGGGCTCTGCTCGGCGTGGCGATCCTGCTCGTGGCGCTGCTTGCCGCCTCGCTCGCGCATATCGATCGGCTGCGTGCCCTGGTGCTGCTGTCGGCCTTTTGGGCCGGCCTCTGCCTGCTGCCGGTCCATGGTCTGCTGTTCGGCACGCCCATGCTGAGCTTTCCCATCTATGGGCAATATCGCGCGACGGTCGATGAAATCCTGACCCAAACCGCAACCGAGCGGCGCATCGTCGTCTCGCAGTTGACGCCCGTGGGGGACAGCAAGTCCGCGATCGTCGCGCGCGCCCGCCTGCTGGTCGGCGCTGAGCCGCCGCTCGCACCCGGCGATGTCATCGAAGCCCGGCTACGGCTTGCGCCCATTCCCGGTCCCGTCCTGCCCGGCGCTTTCGACAGCCAGTTTCACGCTTATTTTTCCGGCATTGGCGCCTATGGCAACGTCACCGGCGGCCTGGTGCTGGTGTCGAGCGGCTCCGGCCTTGACCCGACCCGCGCCGTGGAAAATCTGCGCCGCGCCATTGCCAGCCGTATCGAGCGCGTGCTGACCGGCGCCTCGGCCGCCATCGGCCAAGCCATGGTCATGGGCGACCAGAGCCTGATTTCAGATGAAACCCGCGACGTCATGGCCGCCTCGGGGCTGGCCCATGTCTATTCCATTTCGGGGCTGCACCTGTCGCTGGTGGCCGGCGGGGTCTATGCCATATTGCGCCTGCTCCTGGCCAGCCTCGCCGGTTGGACACCGCCTTTGCCGGTCAAGAAAATCGCCGCGCTGGGCGGCATAGTGACAGCCTGCTTTTATCTGCTGCTGGCCGGCGGCATCGCCAATGTCCCGGCGCTGCGCTCCACACTCATGCTGGGCTTGATCTTCGGCGCCGTGCTTGCGGGTCGGCGGGCCCTGACCATGCGCAACGTCGCGATCGCCGCGCTGGTCATCATCGTCATCGATCCGGCCAGCGTCTTCCGCGCCAGCTTCCAGCTCTCTTTTGCCGCCGTGGTCGCGCTGATCGGCGTTTACGAGCTTCCCCGCAAGCCGCCGGCCGAGCACCGGAGCTGGATCGGCCGGAGTGTCAAACACATATGGGTCGCCGCGCTCACCAGCCTGATCGCCGGCACGGCGACGCTGTTGTTTTCCGCCTATCATTTCCAGCAAACCGCTCCGCTTGGTGTCTTGGGCAATGTGCTGGTCCTGCCCGTCGTCTCCGTCGTCATCATGCCCGCCGCCATGGCATCGGTTCTTGCCATGCCGTTCGGCCTCGAATCCCCATTCCTGCTGGTCATGGCCTGGGGCATCGAGCGCATGCTGGACATTGCGGCCTTGGTCGCCGGCTGGAGCGCGGGCCTGCAAGGCAACCCGCTCCTGACGCCGATTGCCCTTTTCATCGGCCTGTTGGCCATGGCCTGGTTTGCCTTTGTCCGAACCTATTGGCGGTTCGCCGCGCCTATCCTCGCGATCCCGGCAATCCTCCTATTTGCGCTCGACGCGCGCCCCGACGTGCTGATCGCCGATACCACCCGGGCCGTAGCAGTCCGCAGCACGTCCGGTCTTGGTCTGCTCGCCGGCAAGACCGGCACCTTCGCCGTCGACGTCTGGAGCCAATATTACCAGGAGGATATCGCGGACGCACTCGATGACGCCCATTGCGACAGTCTTGCCTGCATGGCCGCGACCGACGCCTTCTCGATTTCCGTGGTCGCCAGCCCGGACGCCTTTGCCGAAGATTGCGCCCGGCACGATCTGATCATCGCCCGCATTCCGGCGCCTGCCTATTGCCGGGCGCAGACGCAGGTCATCGATGCGCGCGACCTGCGCGCCGGCGGCGTGCAATGGCTGCGCTGGAACGCGGCGGCCAAAGCCTTCGACATCCGCCCGGCCGTGCCCAGCCTCACGCGCCCTTGGCGAGCCGCGCTACGCTGACACCCGCCGCCGGCATGTCCGCCGTGCCCACCACATAGCCGGTTTCGTCCGCTGCAGCGTTGAGCGTAGCAGCTCCCGCTCCATAGTTCACATAGACGCGAAAACCGTCCCGCACCCGACACCGCACGCCCGCGGGCAGGTTGAGCACCGGCAGGTCGGCTTCAGCGATCAAATGGTCGACCACACGTTGCATCAGCGCCTTGTTGCCGCTCGCGGTCAGGTAATACAGCTTGCCCTGCGATACCAGCACCGGCAACTCGTCGTGGTCCTCGAACACCACTTCGCCGCCGGTCTCAACCCGCTCGCGCCAATGCTGCACCGCGCCGCCGCCCTTGACCGGCGTCTGATGCACCGGGTCAGTCGTGCTAACCCGGACGACGCGCAGATCCAGCAGGTTGCGCGGCAAATCTGGCGCGAGGGACCGCGGAATGGAAAAATTCTCCGTCTTGGAACCGCTGCGAGGTCCGATCAGCAACAGTCCCTCGAACTCTTCGATGGCCGTCCGCAAGGCGTCGTTCCAGGTAAACAGCGCCGGAATGGCGACGATGTCGTAACCGGCAAAGCTCGTCGTTGCCGGTGGCAGGATATCGATATCGACGCCATGCTTGCGGAACGATGCGTAAATCGCCCGCACATGGGCGCCGTGGCTGAAGCCCTTGCCCTGCGGCTGGATTTGCCAGGCCCACTCGCTCTGGTAGTCGAAGACGATGGCGACTCGCGCCTTGCCGGCCACGCCGCTGATGCCGGTCGCCTGCAATTCCTGTGCAACCTGCACGGCCTCGCCATAGGCAGGCGCCGGCTCGCTGTCGGGCCGCAATAGCCCGGCATGCATCTGCTCCTGCGCGAACGGCGCCTGCCGCCAGCGGAAATAGGTGACGACCTCGGCGCCATGCGCAAACGCCTCCCAAGCCCAAAGCCTGGCCATGCCGGGCAGGGGATCGGGATTATAATCGGCCCAGTTCACCGGCCCCGGCTGCTGCTCCATGATCCACCAGCGGCCATGGCCCACGCTGCGATAAAGATCGTGGTGAAACCCCTGATAATCCGGCTCGCCCTGGCGCATGTACTGCGTCTTGACGTCGTCCGGCTCGTCGCTGACCGCCAGGTGTCCCAGCGGATACGCATCCCAACTGGCCACATCGAGCGTCTTGGCAACGTCATAGTGGTCGAACTCGGTGAACCGGCCCATGAAATTGTGGATGACCGGCAGGTCGGGTCGCGCGGCTTTCAAAATCTCGTACTGCACCGCGTTGAACGCCGCCACCTGGTCGGACGAATAGCGCCGGAAGTCCATGTCATGGGCGGGCGATGCCTCGGCTACCAGGAGGTTTGGCAGCTCGATCTGGTCGAACCGGTTGTATTCCATCGACCAGAATACATTGCCCCACGCCTCGTTCAGCGCCGCGATCGTGCCATAGCGTGCCTCCAGCCAGAGCCGAAACCCGGCCAGTGCCGCCGGCGAATACGAGTATGTCGTGTTGTGGCAGCCATATTCATTGTCGGTCTGCCAGCCACCGAGGGCCGGGTGCTGTCCCACCGCGTCAGCCAGCAATTGCGTGATCCGGCGCGCTTCCTCGCGATAGCCGAGATGGGAAAAGTCATAATGCCGGCGCGAACCGAAACCCTTCCGCCGGCCGTCGGCGCCCACGGCCAGCATGTCGGGATGCTTGCCGACGACCCAGCGCGGTGGCGTGGCCGTCGGCGTGCCGAACACCACTTTGAGCCCGTGCTTGCCAAGCACGTCCATGGCGCGAATGATCCACTCGAACGTCAGTTCGCCGGGAGCCGCTTCAAGCTTGGACCAGGCGAACTCGCCGATACGAACGAATTTTATCCCCACTTCCGCCATGCGAGCGGCATCGCCGTCCCACCATGTCTCCGGCCAATGTTCGGGATAATAGCAAACGCCAAGCGCAGGGGTCATGAAGTAAACTCTAGAGGGTGATGAGGGGCTCGGGCTGTCCGGCAATGTCGAGCGCGATGGCGAAAACGCCACCGGCGACCTTTTCTTCTGCCAGTTGCTCGGCGCTGAGCGTCTTGTTGGCCGTGGTCAAGAACAGCGTCTTGAGCTCCGGTCCGCCGAATGCCGGGCAGCTGACCTGGCTGACCGGCACCTCGATGATGCGATCGACCGTGCCGTCGGGCGCATGACGCACGACGCAATTTCCGCCCCATTTGGCGTTCCACAGATAGCCCTCGCTATCCACAACGGCACCATCGGGGAAACCCCGGCCATCCGCAACATCCGCGAACAGCGACCACTCACCTATCGGCATACCCGTCGCCGGATCGGTTGGGCATTGCAGGATCTGCTTGGTCGGCGTGTCGGTCCAATAGGCGATACGGCCATCGGGCGAAAAACAGGTGGCATTGGGCACCTTGGCCGCGCGGCGAATGACGCTGAGCTTGCCCGCGCGGTAGTGATAAACCGTCCCTTCGGCCGCGTCCTCGTCCTTGCGCATCGTGCCGATCCAGAACGCCCCGGACGGATGTACGCGGCTGTCATTGGTGCGGGTCAGCCCATTGTCCGCCTCGATCGGCACGATGAGGCTCACGGCGCCGGTCAATAGGTTGTACCGCTTGAGCCCGGTTTCGGTGGCGATCGCCAGATTGTCCGCGTCGATCACCGCTGCGGCCGCGACGATCTCGTCGAACGACCAGATCTGCGCCACTGCGCCGTCCGCCTCAGCGGCGAACAGCTTCCTGTTGTTGATATCGAAAAAGAACACCTGCTGCCGCAACGGATGCCAGAACGGGCCTTCACCCAAGGCACATTGGCTGTCGATCAAAAGCTCGGCCGTTTGGTTCATTGCGCTGTGCCCTTGTCATAGGCAGCAACGGCCAAACCTGCGTGCTCGACGATCTGCGCCATTTCCACGCCCGGCTTGTAGAGATAAGTCCCTAGCCCGAAGCCGATGCAGCCTGCGGCGAAGAACTCGGAAAAATTGTCCGGATTGGCGCCACCCACCGCATAAAGCGGCATGTCCGGCGGCAGCACTGCCTTGATCGCCTTGATACCCTTTGGCCCCAGCACTTCGGCGGGAAAAAACTTGAGCCCGGTCGCGCCCGCCCTGATGGCGCGGAACGCTTCGCTGGGCGTGAACACCCCCGGATAGGAGGCCAGCTGGATCCGCACCGTCTCCTCGATCACCGACTTATTGGTATCGGGTGAAACGATGAACGTGCCTCCGGCATCGGCCACGGCCCAGACCTGTTTTTTGGTCAGCACCGTGCCGGCGCCGATCATGGCGTCATCACCGAACGTGTTGGACGCCAGGGAAATGCTGTTCAGCGCATCGGGCGAGTTGAGCGGCACCTCGATCATGGTGATCCCGGCATCGATCAGCGCCTTGCAGACGTCCACGGTTTCGGGCGGGGTAATGCCCCGCAGGATGGCAATGATATGGCGAGGAGTGTGCATGATGTCCGTCCGCTAATTGGAGAATTGCCGCGCTGCCTTGAGCCCCGCCAGCACGGCCTCGGTCGCGTCCACCAGACGTGAACGCACCCCGATCCGGTCCAACGCCTGCCCATAGAGGCCGCACAGGGCGGCCGAGCCGATGAGCGGCACTTCCGCATCGCCGATCCAAACGCGATTGGCGCCGATTTCGCTCCCGATAAGCAGGCCCGACAGATAGCCCGCGCACCAGTCCGGCTGGCGCCCCGACAGCAGCGAGCCGGCCCGCACCTCGAACAACTCGCCCAAAAGGCGCTCGGGATGATCCAGCCCCGCCTGCACGCCGACGGCAAAACCCTCGCCGCGCCCCGGCCCTTCGAGATCGCCGTCGAGCGAATGCCGCAGCACCGAATGGGTGCGCAGCACCTCGAACAACTCGCCCGTCATCGCCGTGGCAAAACGCTCGATATGAGTGCCGGAAAGCTGCGCCCATTTCGAATGCGTTCCCGGCATGCACACGACGCCCGAGAACCCCGGATTAAGCGCGGCCAGCCCGAGGAGCTGGGTTTCCTCGCCCCGCATGACGTTGTCGGACCCGGCCATTTTCTGGCACACGCCCGGAAGAATTGTCGGTCGGAACCGCGCGTCGGGCATCTCGGGATGCACGGCGCCATCCAGCAGCGCCCGCAGATCGGTCGGCGCCTGCAGATACGGTGCTTCCAGCCAGCCTTGGCGCGCACCGGCCATGCCGCAGATCAACACGCTGATCGGCCGGCCGGCCGGCCCCTCGACATCCGCCAGCAATTCGGTAAGCGCCCCCGCAAACTGCTCGCGCGCCAGCTTGCCCATGCCGTTCGGCGACGTTTTCGCGAACGCTATGCCGCCTGTGTCGTCGATCCCCCAGGCCCGAAGGTTGGAAGTGCCCCAATCGACCGCAACCCAATCTACTGAACTGTTCACGAAACCCTCTATGACGACACCGTTATGGCGGCGCGACCCTAGTCGCAGATCGTCGTTTCAACCAGCCCATTTGCACGGACCGTCCGGGCAGATGATCCGGCCCGCGCCGCCTCGTCCCCTCGTGGGGTAAGCACGTCAGGGCGTCCAGCAAGAAATGACCGCCGATTGGGCCTGCCCCGCCATTAGTATGATTTTTTCGCGGAATAGCGTTCACACTGGCCCCAGCCATGTTAAAACGGCTCAAACGAGCGGCGCCGGATTGCCGCACGGATCATTAAGGACAATCAACATGACTGCAGGTAACGGCGGCAGTGCGGCTCCCAAGAAATTGCGTTCGCGCGCCTGGTTCGACAACCCCGACAATCCCGATATGACGGCGCTTTATCTCGAACGCTACATGAATTTCGGCGTGTCGCGCGAAGAACTGCAGTCCGACAAGCCCATCATCGGCATTGCCCAGACCGGCTCGGACCTGTCGCCCTGCAACCGGCATCATATCGTCCTGGCCGAACGCGTCCGCGAGGGCATCCGCGAAGCCGGCGGCATCGCCATCGAGTTTCCGGTGCATCCGATTCAGGAAACCGGCAAGCGCCCGACCGCGGGCCTTGACCGCAATCTCGCCTATCTGGGCCTCGTCGAGGTTCTCTACGGCTACCCGCTCGACGGCGTGGTCCTGACCATCGGTTGCGACAAGACCACTCCGGCCATGCTGATGGGCGCCGCCACCGTCAATATCCCCGCCATCGCGCTATCGGTCGGCCCCATGCTCAATGGCTGGCACAAGGGCGAGCGCACCGGCTCCGGTACCATCGTGTGGAAGGCCCGCCAGATGATGGCGGCCGGCGAAATCGATTACGCCAAGTTCATCGAACTGGTCGCGTCCTCGGCCCCGTCGACCGGCTATTGCAACACCATGGGCACCGCCTCGACCATGAATTCGTTGGCCGAATCGCTGGGCATGCAGCTTCCGGGATCCGCGGCAATTCCCGCGCCGTATCGCGATCGTCAGGAAATGGCTTATCGCACCGGCAAGCGCATCGTCGACATGGTGCACGAGGACCTCAAGCCCTCCGACATCCTGACCAAGGACAATTTCATCAACACCATCGTGGTCAACTCCGCCATCGGCGGCTCGACCAACGCGCCCATCCACATCCAGGCCATTGCCAAGCATATCGGCGTCGAACTCGAACTACAGGATTTCCAGACCTATGGCCACAAGGTGCCGCTGCTGGTCAATCTGCAGCCCGCCGGCGAATATCTGGGCGAGGATTACTACCACGCCGGCGGCGTTCCGGCCGTCGTCAACGAATTGATGAGCCAGGGCCTCATCCGCGAGAACGCGCCCACAGCCAATGGCAAGACCATCGGCGAAAATTGCCGCAACACCCCGATCCAGGACGAAAAGGTCATCCGCCGCTTCGACAACCCGCTCAAGACCGAAGCCGGTTTCCTGGTCCTGCGCGGCAATTTGTTCGACAACGCCATCATGAAGACCAGCGTGATCTCGACCGAATTCCGTGATCGCTATCTCGCCAATCCGGCCAGCCCCGGTGCCTTCGAGGGCAAGGCCGTGGTGTTTGACGGTCCCGAGGACTACCACCACCGCATCGATGATCCGGCTCTCGAAATCGACGAGCACACCTTACTGTTCATGCGTGGCGCCGGCCCGATCGGCTATCCGGGTGCGGCCGAAGTCGTCAACATGCGCCCGCCCGCATACCTCATCAAGCAGGGCATCACCGCTCTCGCCTGCATCGGCGATGGCCGCCAGTCGGGTACGTCCGGCTCGCCTTCCATCCTCAATGCTTCCCCCGAGGCAGCAGCAGGCGGTAACCTCGCAATCCTGCGCACCGGCGATCGCGTCCGCATCGATCTCAATGTGGGTCAGGCCAATATCCTGATTTCCGACGCCGAAATCGCGAAGCGCCGCGCCGATCTGGAATCCATGGGCGGCTATAAATTCCCCAAGCACCAGACCCCCTGGCAGGAAATCCAGCGCGGCATCGTCGGCCAGCTCGGCGACGGCGCCATCCTCAAGCCCGCCGAAAAATACCAGCGCATCGCCCAGACCAACGGCATCCCGCGCGACAATCACTAGTCAGAACGCCAACCGAAAAACAACGGGCCCGCCAAATTGGCGGGCCTTTTTTCGCCTAGGTGGCAGTGGCGTATTTCGGTGAACGCAGACGACCCCCACCTCGGTTCAAAAGCCCGATCAACACCGACGCTCGATACCTCAAAGGCTGCGATTGCATCTGCCAACGCGATCAAGGCAAAGCGCTCAAATGCTCATGCACGATCTGCCAGCCGGTCCTGCCGTCGCGAACCACCGAGGTCCCTCGGCCCTGGCCCGATCGCTCCACCCCGCCGATCGTGGCTCGCCAGCAATACCCATAGATACATGAGGCGGCCGCGCTACCAACGGCCAGCCATTGTAGATCTTCCAGCCAGTAGGTTTCGTTCTCGAACCGTTTCCACGTCGCTTCGAACGCCGCCCGGATCGAGGCCAACCCAACATGCGAGCCATCGCCAAACCAGAACACCGCATTGTCGGCGATCAGGGCTGCCAGCCGGTCGAAGTCATGGCCGTTAATACGCGCGCGATAGAGCGCCATGACCTCTTCGGCACTATCGGCCATTTGGATGCCTCCGCCGCACCGCTAGCTCTGCGCGGCAGTATCGATCGTCACCCAGCGCCCGCCGGCATCGCATTGCAGCAGCAAGCTGTCATTGTTGCGAATACCCACGATAGCGCCCGCCGAGGACAACTTACCCTCGAGCAGGCACCCGGCCACGGGCGTCGCGGCCTCGGCCTTCGTCCATCCGCTTCCGGCTTTGCATACCGCGGTCCCGTCACCGGCGCTGATCGCCATGCCTGCCGAAAACGTGATGTTTCCCACCCAGCATCGTGTCTCACTGGCGCTTGCTTCCTGGGCAAATGCCGGCGCCTGTGGCAGCATAAGAAGTCCAACCAGAATCAGGGCAAAACGCATCAATATTTCCTCAGCAGCCCGACAAGCCGTCCCTGCACCTTGACCCTATCGGGCCCGAAAATTCGCGTCTCGTAAGCCGGATTGGCCGCCTCGAGCGCAATGGTATTGCCCTTGCGGCGCAGGCGCTTCAGCGTCGCCTCCTCATCATCGACCAGCGCCACGATGATCTCGCCGGTCCCTGCCGAATCCTGCTTGCGGATCAGCACGGTGTCTCCATCGAAAATTCCCGCCTCGATCATCGAGTCGCCGCGCACCTCCAGCGCGAAATGCTCGCCCGCGCCCAGCATTTCGGGCGGCACCGAGATGGTGTGCGAATGGCTCTGGATGGCCTCGATCGGCGTGCCGGCCGCAATCCGCCCCATTACCGGAATCGACACCGGCCGGGCATAATCCTCCACCGTGCCGCGCATCGGCGGTGCCGCCACGCGTCCCAGGTTGCCCTCGATCACGCTTGGCTCGAACCGCGACTTGCGCCCACCCAGCGACGGGTTCATCGAGTCGGGCAGCTTGACCACTTCCAGCGCCCGGGCTCGATTGGGCAAGCGCCGGATGAAGCCGCGCTCCTCCAGCGCCGTGATTAGCCGGTGGATGCCCGACTTGGACGCCAGGTCAAGCGCGTCTTTCATTTCGTCGAACGAGGGCGGGATACCGCTTTCCTTCATCCGTTCATGAATGAACATCAGCAGTTCGTGTTGTTTGCGCGTGAGCATTGGGCCCCTCGGTCGGGAATCGGAACAAAGACTGAACGAGCATACGTGTTCCAGTTATGTTCTGCAATATCCCACAGGCGCGACCAGTTAAATTTAGTCGGGCAAGCAAATCGACTGCCTGTGTCCTTGCCGGACTTGCCTAGAACTGCCCGATACTGATTGCGTCCACCATCGTCCCCGTCGCTTGGCCGGGGTCGTGCTCGGGCTGCACGATCAGCATGTCGGCCTGCGCCAGCGACGATGTATGCCCGCTATCCACTTCCGCTATGGGCCGCAGGGCCGTCCCGGTCTCCTCGTGCACCAGTTGGGCGCGCATGAAATGGCGCCGGACGCTGTTCGGCGGCGTAGGCGCCGCCAGCGGCAGGCGCCAATACCGCCCCGGCGCCGCGCCTGCGCCCAGCCACAGCCGCAATGCCGGCTTGATGAACACCACTGCGGTCACTAGCGCCGAAACCGGATTGCCCGGCAAGCCGAACACCAGCGTCTTGCCGCGCGTGCCGAACATCAGCGGCTTGCCCGGCCGCATATTGATGCGCCAGAAATCCAGCGTCACGCCGAGCGCCACCAGCACGTCCTGGACGATATCATGATCCCCGACGCTGGCTCCCCCGGTCGTGACCACGATATCGGGTTCATCCGCGAACATGTCGCGCAGCCGCGCCGTCAGCCCGGCGCGATCGTCCCCGGCAATCCCATGATCGACGATCCTGCCATAAGGCGCGAGCAGGGGCCCAAGCCCATAGCTGTTGGACGCCACGATCTGGTCCGCGCCAAGCCTGCTGCCCGGCGGCACGAGTTCGTCCCCGGTCGCCAAGAGCGCAATGACCGGCTGTCGGCCCACCATAAGCGTCGGCACGTTTGCCGCCGCCGCCACCGCCAGGTGCAGGCCATTGAGCCGCGTGCCGGGCTCAACCAGCGTCTGCCCAACGGCAAAATCACTGCCCATTGGCCTTATGCTGCGTCCCGGCTGCGGCTGTTCGGCAAACCGGACATGCTGCCCGTTGACGCTCGCCAGTTCCTGCATGATCACCGCATCCGCCCCCTGGGGAACCGGCGCGCCGGTAAAGATGCGCACGCATTCCCCAGCGCCCATCACCCCGGCAAAACCCGCCCCGGCCTGCGACATGCCGATTATGCGCAGGCTGGCGCCCGGCGCCGCGTCCCGCGCCCGCACAGCGTAACCGTCCATCGCGCTGGCGTTGAACGGCGGCTGGTCATGGCTGGCCACCATCGCTTCGGCCAGAACGCGGCCGGCTGCCTGGGGCAGGGCGACGCGCTCGGTCTGCATCGGTGGCACGCGCTGCAAAATCTTGGTGATCGCATGCTCGACCGGCAACAGGCTCATGGTGCACGCACGAAATCGCCGGACTTGCCGCCCGATTTTTCCAGTACGCAGAGATCTGTGATGGTCATGGCCCGATCGATTGCCTTGGCCATGTCGTACAGCGTCAGCGCTGCGGTGGACGCGGCAATCAGCGCTTCCATTTCCACGCCGGTTTGCGCCAGCGTTTCCGCGCTCGCCCGGACAACGATCGTCGTTGCGGTTTCGGCCACGATATCGACCTCGACCCTGGTCAAGGCAATCGCATGGCAGAGCGGGATCAGTTCGGCGGTCTTTTTGGCCGCCATGATGCCGGCGATCCGGGCGATCGCCAGCGCATCGCCCTTTTTGAGCGCGCCACCCATGATGGCGATGACGGTGTCCGCCTGGGCGGTGATCCGCGCCTGCGCCACCGCCCGCCGCCGGGTCACCGGCTTGTCGGCAATGTCAACGATGTGAGCCTCGCCCCTGGCGTTGAGATGGGTCAGCCCGCTTGCCGCCATCAGTGCACGCCCTGCAGGCCCATCAGCAAGGCCCGTGTGGCGGCGACAACGTCGTCCTGCCGCATCAGGCTTTCTCCGACGAGAAAGGTGCCGATGCCCGCTGTCTGGTCCAGCCGGCGCACATGCTCATGGGTCATGATGCCGCTTTCGCTGACCAGCTCCGTGCCGGCCGGAACGCCGCTGGCAAGATCGATGGACGTCTCCAGCCTGGTCTCGAAGGTGCGCAGATTGCGATTGTTGATGCCGATGAACGCCGCGTCGAGCGCCAGCGCCCGGTCCAGCTCGAGCTGGTCATGCACTTCCACCAACGCGTCCATGTGCCATTCCTCGGCCGCATCGAGCAGGTAGCGGGCAACGTCGTCGCCCACGGCAGCCAGGATGATCAGGATGCAGTCGGCGCCCCAGGCCCGCGCTTCGGCAACCTGGTAGGTTTCGAACAGGAAGTCCTTGCGCAAGACCGGCAGTTGCGTCGCCGCGCGCGCTTCGATCAGATAGCTGGGCGATCCCTGGAACGACGGCCGGTCCGTCAGGACCGACAGGCACGCGGCGCCGCCGGTTTCATAGGCCCGCGCAATCTCGGCCGGATTGAAATCCGCGCGGATCAGCCCCTTGGAGGGGCTGGCCTTCTTGACCTCGGCGATCAGCGCGTATTGCCCTGCCGCCCGCTTGGCCTTGATCGCCCGCAAGAACCCGCGCGGCGCCGGCTGGTCATGGGCTTCAGCCACCACTTCCGCCCAGGGCCGCATCGCTTTGGCCGCGGCGATTTCCTCGCGTTTATAGGCTTCGATCTGCTTGAGAATATCAGTCATGGCTTTGCCCGTTGGACACCGCGACCAGCCGCGCCAGCGTCTGCCGCGCCTTGCCGCTGTCGATGATGGATGCGGCAATGTCGGCGCCGCTCCGAAGGTCCGGCGCTGCCTCCGCCACGATCAGCGCCGCCGCCGAATTGAGCAGCACAATGTCGCGATAGGCCCCGGGCGCGCCCTCGAACAGCGCCCGCATCGCCGCCGCGTTGTACGCCGGATCGCCCCCCAGCAAATCCTTGGGGTCGCTGCGCTTGAGCCCGGCATGCTCGGGCAAAACCTCGAAACTGCGCAGATCGCCGCCCGCGATCTGGGCCACAAAGCTCGGCCCCGTGGTGGTCAGCTCGTCCAGCCCGTCGCTGCCATGAAACACCCAGGCCTTGACGGCGCGGTTGGCCAGCAGCGCCGCCGCGACCGGCTCCACCCACTCCTGCGCATAAACCCCCAGCACATAGCGCCGCACGCCGGCAGGGTTCGCCTGTGGCCCTAAAAGATTGAACATGGTCCGCACGCCCATTTCGGCCCGCGACGGTCCCACATGGCGCATCGCCGGATGGTGCGACGGCGCGAACATGAAGCCGATGCCGGCCTCCTTGATGCAGCGCGAAATCTCGGCCGGCGTCAGGTCCAGCCGCACCCCCAGCGCCTCGAGCACCTGCGATGCGCCCGATTTGGACGACAGCGCCCGATTGCCGTGCTTGGCCACCGGCACCCCGGCCGCCGCGACGACGATCGCGCTTGCCGTCGAAATATTGAGCGTGCCGCCCCCATCGCCGCCGGTACCAACGATATCGATCGCGTGTTCGGGCGCTTCCACCACCACCATCTTCTCGCGCAGGATCGATACGGCTGCTGCGATTTCGCCAACCGTCTCGCCCTTGACCCGCATGCCCATCAGAAAGGCGCCGATCTGGCTCGGCGTCGCGCCGCCCTCCATGATCGTGCTCATGGCACCGCGCATTTCCTCGCCCGTGAGGTCCCGATTGGCCGCGATCTTGTGCAAGGCCGCTTTTAAGTCCATCAGGCGGCTTTCTTCTGGTTGAAATCGCGCGCCAGGTTCAAAAAATTCTGCAGCAGCGCGTGACCGTTTTCCGAGGCGATGCTTTCGGGATGAAATTGCACCCCATGCACTGGCAGGCTCGTGTGCTGCATGCCCATGATCAGCCCGTCATCGGTCGTCGCCGTCACCTCGAGGGTCTCGGGAAGCGTGTCGGGTTTGACGATCAGCGAATGATAGCGCGTGGCCTCGAACCCCGAATTGAGGCCGCGAAACAGGCCCCGGCCCGTGTGGTTGATCTTGCTGGTCTTGCCGTGCACCAGGTGCGGCGCGCGGATCACGTCGCCACCCAGCGCCTGGCCGATCGCCTGGTGGCCCAGGCACACGCCCAGAATCGGCGTTTGGCTCTTGAACCGCTCGATCAGCGCGAGGCAAATGCCCGCTTCGTTCGGCGTACAGGGCCCGGGCGACAGCACGATCGCGTCCGGCGCCATCGCCCCAATCTCATCCAGCGTGATCTTGTCGTTGCGCACCACGGCTATATCCGCCCCTAGCTCACCCAGAAAGTGCACCAGGTTGTAGGTAAAGCTGTCGTAGTTATCGATGACGAGTGTTCTGGTCATTCTGGGGTCCCGGACCTCGTGGTGCAACGCACTATTGCCCGATCCGGGCTTCGCCGGCATAGCGTAACGCTTCCTCGGCGGCGCTGAAAAGGGCGCGCGCCTTGTTTTCGCACTCCATCTGCTCTAGCGCCGGCTGGCTGTCCGCCACGATGCCCGCGCCGGCCTGCACATAAAGCATGCCGTCCTTGAGGATGGCCGTGCGCAGCACGATGCAGGTGTCCATCGTTCCATCCGCCCCAAAATACCCAACGCACCCGCCATAAATCCCGCGCCGCGACGTCTCCAGTTCGTCGATGATTTCCATCGCCCGCACTTTTGGCGCGCCGGACACCGTGCCCGCCGGAAACCCGGCCGATAAGGCATCGACGAAATCATACTTGGGATCCAGCACGCCCACCACGTTGGAAACGATGTGCATGACATGGGAATAGTATTCGAGGAAGAACTTGTCGGTGACCTTGACCGTGCCGATCTTGGCGACCCGCCCCACATCGTTGCGGCCCAGGTCGAGCAGCATCAGGTGTTCGGCTAATTCCTTGGGGTCGGCGAGCAGTTCGGCCGCCAGTTCCTGATCGCGCGTCGGCGTCGCGCCCCGCTTGCGGGTGCCCGCGATGGGCCGAATGGTGACGTCCCCGTCCTGCACCTTGACCAGGATTTCCGGGCTTGACCCGGCCACCGAGAACCGCCCGAAATCAAGGAAATACATGTAGGGCGAGGGATTGGTCCGGCGCAGCGCCCGATACAGCGCCGTCGGCGGCAAGGTAAATTCCGCTTCGAACCGCTGGCTCAGCACCACCTGAAAAATATCGCCGGCCGTGATGTAGTCCTTCGCCTTCCCCACCATGCCCGCATATTGCTCTTTGCTCGTATTGCTGGTCACCGCGATGGTTTCCAGGTCCGGCAGGGCAGGGGTGGTCGGCAAGGCCTGGCCCAGCCGCCGAATCGCGTCCTCGATGTGGCTTTGCGCCGCTTCATGGGCCTGTCGCGCCGAAACGCCCTGGCGCACATAGACCGGCGCGGTCAGATACAGTTCGTCCTTGAGCGTATCGAAGATCGCCAGCATCGCCGGCCGCATCAGCATGGCCTCGGGCAGGTCTAGATGATCCGGATTGCTGTCGGGCAGCACCTCCATGTAGCGGACCATCTCATAGCCCAAAAACCCGTAGATCCCCGCCGATTGTGGCGGCAGGCCGGGCGGCACTTCGATCTTGGAGCCGGCGACCAGCATGCGCAGCGCATCCAGCGGCGCCTCCGCGACCGGCTCGAACTGCTCGGCATCGAGATGGGCGGCGCGGTTGATTAGGGCCTGCCCATGCTCGACCTTGAGGATGACGTCCGGCTCCAGCCCGACGATCGAATAACGGCCGCGGATCGCCCCGTCTTGCACTGATTCCAGCAGGAACGTATTCGTGCGCCCTGCCGCCAGCTTCATATAGGTGCCGATCGGCGTTTCGAGGTCGGCGACGACGCGGCGCCATACGATCTGGGACTTGCCAGCATCGTATTGCTCCGCGAAACGCTGATAGCCCTCGTCGTCCATGGCCGCTGTCCGATTGATGTTACTGGGCAGCGCCCGCCGCCAGAAGCTGCGTCAGCGCTTGCTGGTTGATGCGCAGCCCAGCCTCGTCGCGCACCGCGCTGACGAAGTCGCCATAGATGCCGATGCGCGCTTCATTGTCGAGCGAGGCATTCGCCTGTGTCTGGAGCGGCCCTTCGGCCGGCGTCACCGCGCTGACCTGGAAAACGATATGGTCGCCCTCCCCATTGAC
This sequence comes from uncultured Devosia sp., assembly GCF_964244875.1. NCBI lineage: Bacteria > Pseudomonadati > Pseudomonadota > Alphaproteobacteria > Hyphomicrobiales > Devosiaceae > Devosia > uncultured Devosia sp. The sequence goes on along the minus strand of NZ_CAXTKA010000005.1, from coordinate 95,727 downwards.
CGCCGAGCCATGATGCTCAGGCCCGCCCGCGAACACCGCCGACGCCACTTGGCCATCGATCGCCGTATCCGCCGCCCCGAACCGGTTGAACGGCAGGCTGGCTTGCGGCACGAGGCTCAGCGACGCCGCCACATCGATCAGCGACTGGCCCGCATCCATCTGCTTGACGATGGAATCCGTCTCGGCGACCACCGCATCGTTGACCTTTTCGGTCGTCCAGGCCGTGCTGACCGCGTCGCGTACTTCGTCCAGCGTCTGGTCGCGCGCCAGGTCGATCTTTTCCAGGTCGAACCACACATTGGCATTGCCAGCCAGCGTGATCGCCGGGGTCAGCTTGCCTTGCTCCGCCTTGAAAATCGCCTGCACTGCCTTGGGCCGGTCCGCCTCGGCCAGCACCGGCAATACAGCCAGTTCGGCCCCGCTCTGGGTCACCGAAGCCTCGTAGAGCTGCAGCCCGAACCGGCCGGCGATTTCGCTGAGCGGCTGGAATGCGGCGCGCAATTCCTCGACCTGGTCGAGCACGTCGGCAATCTCGGCCTTGGCCTGGGTCAGCGCCAGGGCCTGGGCAACCTCGTCATGCGCCTCGGCCAGCGTCTTGGTATGCCCCGCCTCGATCGCCGAAACGTGGATCGCCCGCTTGCCCGTCACCCCGTCGATCACGCCATAGCCGTCCTGGGCCAGGCCGAACGCCGCCGTCGCGAGGTTGGCGTCGGTGATCTCGCGCTGCGCCAGCGTGCCGATATCGGTTGGCACCAGCCCGTTTTCCGCAACCAGCGCCGCAAAGGTCTTGCCCGCCGCCGCGCCGCCCTCGAATGCCGTAACCTGCTCGGGCGTCGCCAACACCACCTGCTGGATGGTCCGGCGCTCCAGCGTGGTCATGCCGGTCTTGGTGCGCTCATATTCGGCCACGATCGCGTCTTCGGAAATGGTCTTGGTCGCCGCCAGCGTTTCGGGCGACAGGGCCAGCAACTGCACGGTGCGGGTTTCCAAGGTGCGAAACTCGCCCTGGTGGGCGCCAAGATAGGTGCTGAGCTCGGCATCGGTCGGCGGCGCCGGCGTGGCCACGCTGTTTTCGCCCACGATGATGTAGTCGATGGTGCGCTGGTCGGCGGCATAGCGGTTGACCAGGCTCGACGCCGCCTTGGGCAGCGTGATGTCTCCAAACAGCGACTGGATCAATTGCTGCCGCCGCGCCGACTCCGTCTGGCCGTCGAAATATTCGGCTTCCGTCAGCCCGCTCTGGCGCAACACGGCCTGGAACTGCGTCGGATCAAAATTGCCAAGCGTGCCGGCAAAATTGCTGTCCGTGCGCAGCAGGTCGCCCAGCTTGTTCTCTGAAACGCCGAGGCCAAATCCATCCGCCATCTGGTCGACCGCCGCGTCCTGCGCCAGGTTCTGCAGCACTGCCGAGGGAATGCCCAGGTTCATCGCCTCGTCCGGCGTCGGCACCGAACCGATCTGCTGGGACACCTGGTTGAGCTGCAACTGATAAGCGCGCAGGAAGTCGCGCGACGTGATGTCGACGCCCCCCACCTTGGCCACGTTGTTGGAGCCCAGATCCGTGATCACGTTGTTGATGCCGAAGCCTGCGAGCCCCACCAGCAGGCAGGCGCCCATCACCTTGCCGGGCCAGGATTTTGCAAAGACGCGCAAACTATCGAGCATGTCGGACGTTCCACTACACAATGGTGGCGCGTTCGCCCCGTTGATCGGGCCGGACACGCCGGATTTGAACCGTGGGCTTTACGGCCCACGCGGCGGGATACTAGTAAAGCGTTCCGCGAAAAAGGGGAGACCCTTTTCTAGCCAGAACACGCATGGACAGCCGGGGTTAGGGCAAAGCCCGTTCCGGTGCAAGAGGCAGGAGCTGCAAGAGTGACAACCACAATCACGCCCGTAATCGCAGGAAACTGGAAAATGAACGGCTCGCGGGCCTCGCTTAGCGAGCTGCAGGAACTCGCCGCGCTCTTGACCACCGGCGATGCACCCCGGGCCATGGTCATCATCTGTCCGCCCGCCACCATGCTCCACGCAGTCGCGTCCCAGGGCTCCACCAGCGGCATTCTCGCCGGCGGCCAGGATTGCCATGCCCAGGCCGCCGGAGCCCATACCGGCGATCTTTCCGCCGGCATGCTGGCCGATGCCGGGGCCCAATATGTCATCGTGGGCCATTCCGAACGCCGCGCCGATCACGGCGAGACCGATCCCGCCATCCGCGCCAAGGCCGAAGCCGCCATGGGTGCCGGGCTCAAGCCGATCATCTGCATTGGCGAAACCGAATCGCAACGCGATAGCGGCCATGCCGAAGCCGTTGTCGCCGGCCAGCTCGCCGCATCGGTACCCGACGCCGCTGGGCAGCACGACGTCATCATTGCCTATGAGCCGGTCTGGGCCATCGGCACCGGCCGTACCCCCACCAATGACGAGATCGCCCGCATGCACGACCGCATCCGCGCCCTGCTCGTCGAACGTTTCGGCGATAAGGGTGCCACGACACCGATTCTTTATGGCGGCTCGATTAAGCCCCAGAACGCCCGCGAGATTCTCGCCATCGAAAACGTCAATGGCGGCCTCGTCGGTGGCGCCAGCCTCTTGGCAAAGGACTTCTACACCATTATCTCCGCAGTATGAGCGCATGGCCGGTGCTGAATTTCAGCGCAGGCAGGACCGGCGCGTTGAGATTTAGGTCAGGCGGGCATCACCTGATTATCAATGCGCCGGGGTGGCATTTGTTTGCCGCCGCGTGTATGACGCCCCATCTTTTGACGTACCGAGACCCAAACCCGCATGGCAAACGTCCTGATTGTGGCCTATCTGCTGATCGTCCTGGCGCTGATCGCAGTGATCCTGCTGCAGCGCTCGGAAGGTGGCGCCCTCGGCATGGGCGGCGGTGGCGGCGGCTTCATGACCGCACGCGGTTCGGCCAACCTGCTCACCCGCACCACGGCGATCCTGGCAACCTTGTTTTTCCTCACCGCGATCGGCCTGACCATTCTGAGCGAGTTCGATCGCGGCACCAGCGGCATTCTCGATCGCGCGACCCAGGGCGATGAGGCGGCGCCGACCAGCGTTCTTGACGCCCTCGATGCGCTGCAAGGCGATTCCGATCTGCCTGTTCCCGGCGCCCCGGCAACAGAGACGGCCCCCGCGACCGCGCCCGTGACCACCCAAGCCGTGCCTGCCGCTCCCGATACGGCGCCAGCCGCTACGCCGGCCCCGGCCAGCGACCTGCCGGTCCCGACGACGCCGACGCCCGAGCCTGCCGCCAGCACGCCGGCGGCGACGCCCGAACCGACACCGGCCGCTCCGGCGACCAACTAACCGCCGCAAGGCACGACCAGAGGGGGATGGAAACATCCCCTTCTTCTTTTGTGTAGAGTGGTTCGCCGCTCTGCGAATCAAACCTGATCTATGTAAGGTGAGCGCCCATGGCTCGGTACGTTTTCATCACCGGAGGCGTGGTCTCCTCATTGGGTAAAGGTCTGGCATCGGCGGCGCTCGGCGCCGTGCTGCAGGCGCGCGGCTACAAGGTGCGCCTGCGCAAGCTCGACCCCTACCTCAATGTCGATCCGGGCACCATGTCGCCCACCCAGCACGGCGAGGTCTTCGTTACCGACGACGGCGCTGAAACCGACCTCGACCTGGGCCATTACGAACGCTTCACCGGCCGCTCCGCCAACAAGCGCGACAACATCACCACCGGCCGCATCTACTCCGATATCCTGGCCAAGGAGCGCAAGGGCGACTATCTCGGCGCCACCGTCCAGGTCATCCCGCACGTTACCGACGCCATCAAGAATTTCGTGCTCGAAGGCAATGACGAATTCGATTTCGTTCTGGTCGAAGTGGGCGGTACCGTCGGCGATATCGAAGGCCTGCCGTTCTTCGAGGCCATCCGCCAGCTTGGCAACGACCTGCCGCGCCACCACGCCTGCTATCTCCACCTGACGCTGATGCCCTATATTCCCAGTGCCGGCGAGCTCAAGACCAAGCCGACCCAGCATTCGGTGCGCGAATTGCGCTCCATCGGCATCGCGCCCGACGTGCTGCTGGTGCGTTGCGACCGGCCCATCCCCGATGGCGAGAAGAAAAAGCTGTCGCTGTTCTGCAATGTCCGCGAAAGTTCGGTTATCCAGGGCCTCGACGTGGCCTCCATCTACGATGTGCCCCTGGCCTATCACAAGGAAGGCCTCGATCGCGAAATCCTGGCCGCCTTCGGCATCACCGATGCGCCCGAGCCGGATTTGTCCGCCTGGCGCGAAGTGTCCAACCGCCTCCACAATCCCGAAGGCGAGGTCAACATCGCCATTGTCGGCAAATATACCGGCCTCAAGGATGCCTATAAGTCGCTCTCGGAGGCCCTGGCCCACGGCGGCATCGCCAATCGCGTCAAGGTCAATCTACAGTGGATCGACAGCGAAGTGTTCGAGCGCGACGAACCCGCGCCCTATCTCGAACATGTGCATGGCATTCTGGTCCCCGGCGGCTTTGGCGAACGCGGCTCGGCCGGCAAGATCGAAGCGGCCCGTTTTGCCCGCATCAAGGACGTGCCCTATTTCGGCATCTGCTTCGGCATGCAGATGGCCTGTATCGAGGCCGCCCGCAATATGGCTGGCGTCCGGCACGCCAGTTCCACCGAGTTCGGTCCCACCAGGGAGCCGATCGTCGGCATGATGACCGAATGGCTCAAGGGCAACGACACCGAAACGCGCAAGGACGACGCCGATCTGGGCGGCACCATGCGCCTCGGTGCCTATCCGGCCCAACTGACGCGCGGCTCCCGCGTCGCCGACATCTATGGCACCACCCATATTTCCGAGCGCCATCGCCATCGCTACGAAGTCAACATGGACTACCGCAAGGTGCTCGAAAAGAACGGCCTGCTGTTTTCCGGCGTCTCACCGGACGGCAAGCTGCCCGAAATCGTCGAGCGCACTGACCATCCCTGGTTCATCGGCGTCCAGTTCCACCCCGAACTGAAGTCCAAGCCCTTCGAACCGCATCCCCTGTTCGCATCCTTCATTGCCGCCGCCATCGACCAGAGCCGGCTGGTCTAGGGCAGGGCGCCATGGCCGAGATCGTCAATCTGCGCACCGCGCGCAAGCGCAAGGCGAAGGCGGAGCAGTCTGCCCAGGCTGACCGGAACCGCATCGCTTTCGGCCGCACCAAGGCCGAACGGAACCTGACCAAAGCCAGGTCGGAGCAGGTCGACAAACGCCTCGACGATCACAAACGCGACGATTAGACCGGCGCACCAACAGCACACTGGAGTTCACCATGGCACGCATCATCGTCATCGGAGCAATGGGACATGTCGGCACCTATCTGGTGCCGCGCCTGGTCGAGGCCGGCCACGATGTCGTCGCCATCAGCCGGGGCAGGGCGCAACCCTACTCGCTGCACCACGCCTGGGGCGGCGTCGAGCACCAGATCATGGACCGCACCGCCATGGAGGCCGACGGCAGCTTCGGTCCGGCCATTCGCGCCCTCAACGGCGATATCGTCATCGACATGATCTGCTTCACCCTGCCCAGCGCCCAACATCTGGTGGAATCGCTGCTCGGCAATGTCGGCCATTTCCTCCACACCGGCACCATCTGGACCCATGGCTTTTCCACCGTGGTTCCAACACTGGAAGAAACCCCCAAATATCCCTTCGGCGACTATGGCGTGCAAAAAGCGGCCATCGAAACCTATTTGCTCGATCGCGCCCGTCGCGATAATTTCCCTGCCACCCTGATCCATCCCGGCCACATCGTCGGTCCCGGCTGGGCGCCGCTCAATCCCGCCGGCCACTTCAACCCTGCCGTGTTTTCCACCATCGCCCGGGGCGAAACGCTCGCGCTACCCAATTTCGGCCTCGAGACCGTCCACCACGTCCATGCCGACGATGTCGCCCAGCTGTTCATGCGCGCCATCGCCAATTGGAGCGCCTCGGTCGGGGAAAGCTTTCATGCCGTCTCATCCGGCGCGCTGACGCTGCGCGGCTACGCCGAACACATGTTCCGCTGGTTCGGCCACGAACCGGATCTGAGCTTCCAGCCATATGACACCTGGGCGGCCGCCCAGCCATCCGAAGATGCCAAGGCCACCTGGGAACATGTCGCCCGCAGCCCGAACTGCTCCATCGCCAAGGCCCAGCGCCTGCTTGGCTACGCGCCGCGCTACACGTCCTTGCAGGGCATCGAGGAGGCGGTCACCTGGCTGATCGCCGACGGGCAGGTGGCCCCGCCCGCCAAATAATTTGGCGCCCCCTCTTTGATTCGTCACACGCCGCGTCTAGACAGGCGGCAACAGCGCGCAATGCCAGCCGGAAGGGGCTTTCCATGTCTTCGATCATCCACGTCCAAGGCCGCCAGATTTACGACAGCCGCGGCAATCCCACGGTCGAAGTCGATGTGGTGCTCGACGATGGCAGCTTCGGCCGCGCCGCCGTGCCCTCGGGCGCCTCCACCGGCGCCCACGAAGCCGTCGAGCTGCGTGATGGCGGCAAGTCCTGGCTCGGCAAGGGCGTGACCCAGGCCGTCGAAAACGTCAACTCGGTGATTTTCGAGGAAATCCAGGGCCTCGACGCCCTCGACCAGCTCGGCGTTGACCAGGCCATGATCGAGCTTGACGGCACGCCCAACAAGTCGCGCCTGGGCGCCAATGCCATTCTGGGCGTCTCGCTCGCCGTCGCCAAGGCCGCCGCCGAGTCCAGCGAACTGCCGCTCTACCGCTATGTCGGCGGTCCCAATGCCCACATTCTGCCGGTGCCGATGATGAACATCATCAATGGCGGCCAGCACGCCGACAATCCCATCGACATGCAGGAATTCATGATCCTGCCCGCCGGTGCTGAAACCCTGGCCGACGCCGTCCGCATCGGCTCGGAAATCTTCCACACCCTCAAGAAGGGCCTGTCCGCCGAGGGCCACAACACCGCCGTCGGCGACGAAGGCGGCTTCGCCCCGAACCTGAAATCGGCCGAAGAAGCCCTGGGCTTCATCATGACGTCGATCGAAAAGGCCGGCTACCGCCCGGGCGAGGACGTGTTCCTCGGCCTCGATTGCGCCGCCACTGAATATTACAAGGGCGGCAAATACGCCATGGACGGGGAAGGCAAGTCGCTCTCCTCCGACGAAAACGTCGCTTTCCTCGCCGATCTTGCCGCCCGCTTCCCCATCGTGTCCATCGAGGACGGCATGGCCGAGGACGATTGGGAAGGCTGGAAAGCCCTGACCGACGCCATCGGCAAGACGGTCCAGCTCGTGGGCGATGACCTCTTCGTCACCAATACCGAGCGCCTCGTCTCCGGCATCAAGATGGGCGTCGCCAACTCCATCCTGGTCAAGGTCAACCAGATCGGCTCGCTCAGCGAAACCCTCAACGCCGTCGACACCGCCCACCGCGCCGCCTACACTTCGGTGATGTCGCACCGCTCCGGCGAAACCGAAGACTCCACCATCGCCGACCTCGCCATCGCCCTCAACTGCGGCCAGATCAAAACCGGCTCCCTCTCCCGCTCCGATCGCCTGGCCAAATACAACCAGTTGATCCGCATCGAGGAGCAACTCGGCTCGTCGGCGAAATATGCGGGGTATTCGGTGGTCAAGGGTCGGTAATCCCACAGATTGAATGACAAAGCCCGGCATATTCGCCGGGCTTTTTTTGTCACAGCTCCATCAGTCTTCACCCCTCTCCCCTTGTGGGAGAGGGACAGAGTTTCCGCGTTCAGCGGAAACTCAGGGTGAGGGGTCCTGCGCCCTCCCATGCTTCAGTGCGTAAGCAAGAGACCCCTCATCCGCCCTTCGGGCACCTTCTCCCTCAAGGGGAGAAGGCCGACAACTGAAGCACAGCGCTCCTACTGAAACGCCGTCTCCGCAAAACTGCGCAGCTTGATGCCGGGCTTTTTTGGCTGAGATAACCCGCCATCCTGCCACGCCCTCGTGGTTCGAGGGTCGCTGCGCTCCCACCTCACCATGAGGGCTACTGTTAAATCACCGTTTTCCAGTAGCCCTCATGGTGAGGTGCGAGTTCTTACGAGCCTCGAACCACGAGGGCGTGCCCAGCCTACTGAAACGCCGTCTCCGCAAAACTGCGCAGCTTGCGCGAATGCAGCCGTTCCGCCGGCTGGTCGCGCAAGATCTCCATTGCCCGCAGCCCGATCAGCAGATGCCGGTTAACCTGCGTGCGGTAAAAATCCGACGCCATCCCCGGCAGTTTCAGCTCCCCGTGCAACGGCTTGTCCGACACGCACAACAGCGTCCCATACGGCACCCGGAACCGGAACCCGTTCGCCGCGATCGTCGCACTCTCCATATCCAGCGCCACCGCGCGCGACTGGCTGAGCCGCTGGGTGATCTCGGTCTGGTCGCGCAGTTCCCAATTGCGGTTGTCGAACGTTGCCACCGTCCCAGTACGCATGATCTGCTTGGTTTCCAGCCCCTCGAGCTGGGTCACCTCTTCCACCGCCTGCTCCAGCGCCACCTGCACTTCGGCAAGCGCCGGGATCGGCACTGACAGCGGCAGGTCGGCGTCAAGCACATGGTCCTCGCGCACATAGGCATGCGCCAGCACATAGTCGCCCAGTTCCTGCGAATTGCGCAGGCCCGCGCAGTGCCCCAGCATGATCCAGGCATGCGGCCGCAACACCGCAATGTGGTCGGTGATGGTCTTGGCGTTGGATGGCCCGACGCCGATATTGACCATGGTGATGCCCCGGCTGCGCCCCGCCGTCAGGTGATAGGCCGGCATTTGCGGCGTCCGCGCCGCCGCCGTTCCAGTCACCGTGCCGCCCAGCCGCGCATTGGTAGTGATGACATTGCCCGGCTCGATGAAGCTGTCGTAATGGGCGTGCCCCGAGCGCATGTATTCCTTCGCCACGCGGCAGAATTCGTCGATGTAAAACGCGTAATTGGTGAAGATCACGAAATTCTGGAAGTGCTGCGCGTCGGTACCGGTATAGTGGCTCAGCCGATACAGCGAATAATCGACGCGCGGCGCCGTGAATGCGGCCAGCGGATACGGCCCCCCCTTGGGCGGTACGAACGTCCCATTGGCAATTTCATCGTCGGTATTGCCGAGATCGGGCGCATCGAACACGTCGCGCAGCGGAATATTGAGCGCATTGAGCGCCTCGCCATCCACCCGGTCACTGGCCGCGACCGCGAAGTGCAGCGGGATCGGCGTGTCGGACTCCCCGATGTCGATGCTGCCCCCGTGATTCTTCAGGATCACCGTGAACTGCTCCTGGAAATACGTGCGGAACAGATCGGGCGCCGTCACCGTGGTGCGATAGAGACCCGGCGTATGCAGGTAGCCATAAGGCAGGGTCGAGGCGCTTTTCCCGTAGCTGGTCGAGCGCACCTCCACCTGCGGATAACACGCCCGCACCTTGCCGTCCGGCACGATTCCCCGCGTCAAGGCGCTCAGATGCCCCCGAATGAAATCGGTATTGCGGTGATAGATTTCCGCCAGATACGCCCAGGCTTTTTCAGGATCGGTGAAGGATTGCTTTTCGAGGCGCGGCGGGCTGATCGTGGTCATTCGTGTTCTCGTTTACGGGCCCCGGATTGAGCCCCCCGTCTGGTGGGAATTGTCGTCGTGATACCGCCATGCCATGACAGCTTATCGGCGCAGGGGCAATTGCGGCCCGGCACGATGCGCCTTTTCACACTTCGGTGAAGGCCACTGGTCCCGCCGCAATTGCCCACCATCTTGATGGCAGTTCACGGGACACGCAAGCGACCCATGCAGCCGGTGAACGAGGGCGTTTCGCCTGCCGCTTGTCCCCCAAGCCCTCAACAGTGCGGTGGGCGAAGGCCCAAGGGCTGCAATGACAGAAATGCCATTGCAGCCCTTTCCCTTTGCGACCACCATACTGCCAGCGGGCATGGACGACGCCCCCGCTTTTCCCTATGACAACCCGGCATGCCTGGAACGTCCCCGGTTCCCCGGCTGCGCGCGACCCATGTCCAAGGAGCATGCCATGCCCGCCAGCATCATCGACGGCAAGCTGTTCGCCGAAGGCCTGCGGTCTCGCATTGCCGGCCATGTGGCGCGGCTGAAATCCGACCATGGCATCACGCCGGGCCTTGCCGTCGTCATCGTGGGCTACGATCCGGGCAGCCAGGTCTATGTGGCGCAAAAGGCCAGGCAGACCGTCGAAGTCGGCATGCACTCGGAAAAATACGAGTTGGCTGAAACGGCGAGCGAGGCCGAGGTGCTGGCCTTGGTCGAAAAACTCAATGCCGATCCGGCCATTCACGGCATTCTGGTGCAATTGCCGGTGCCCGACCACATCGACCCCAAAAAGATTATCGAAACCATCGACCCGGCCAAGGACGTCGATTGCTTCACCCCCGCCAGCGTCGGCAAGCTGGTCATCGGCCTGCCGGGCCCGGTATCCTGCACGCCTTTGGGATGCCTCATGTTGCTGCGCGATGCGCTGGGCGATCTGTCTGGCCTGCATGCCGTCGTCGTCGGACGCTCCAACCTTGTGGGCAAACCGATGGCGCAACTGCTGCTGCGCGAAAGCTGCACCGTCACCATGGCCCATTCCCGCACCAGGGATTTGCCCGCCATTGTCCGCCAGGCCGATATCGTCATTGCCGCCGTCGGTCGCCCCGCCATGATCAAGGGTGACTGGATCAAGCCGGGCGCCACGGTCATCGATGTCGGTATCAACCGCATCGCCGCGCCCGAACGCGGGGAGGGCAAGACGCGCCTGGTCGGCGATGTGGATTACGCCACCGCCACCGAAATCGCTGGCGCCATCACCCCGGTGCCGGGCGGCGTCGGTCCGATGACCATCGCCTGCCTCCTGGCCAACACCGTCACCACCGCCTGCCTGATCAATGGTCTCGTGCCACCGGACGATCTGACCGCATGATCGGCGATGACCACGATCCCGGCGGCAAGGTCCGTCTGGCGCTGCCGCCCGGCGTGCAGGGCGACGCCGTCTTCAGCGACCACCAGCATCGCCAGATCATGCGGCGCTGGACCGGCGAACACTTCCCGCCGCGCTACAGCCTGTTCATCGGCATGAATCCCAGCACCGCCGATGCCGGTGTCAACGATCCCACCTGCGCCCGCGAATGGAATTTCAGCCTGCGCGAAGGCTTCACCGGCATGATGAAGGGCAATGTCGGCGACTACCGCGCCACCGACCCGAAGGCGCTACTGGGACCGGGCGTCATCGCCTCATCGCCCGCCAACCTGCCATCCCTGGTCGCCGCCGCCAAAGGCGCATCGCTCGTCGTCCTCTGCCACGGCAAACTCAACCGCGCCCTGCTCGCGCCGGCGCGCGAACTCGTCACCGCCCTGCGCCACCACGCCGTCCCCATCATGTGCTTCGGCACCAACGCCGACGGTTCGCCAAAGCATCCACTGTATTTGCGGCTGGATACTCCGTTGGTGGAATACGAAGGGTAGGAACCCCTCATACGCCCTTCGGGCACCTTCTCCCACGAGGGGAGAAGGGGGCGCGGTGGTTGGCTTGAATTCAGAGCCACCCCTCTCCCCTTGTGGGAGAGGGACAGCTTGCGACGCGTCAGCGGAGCAAGCAGGGTGAGGGGGCTCTTAAGCCACCCCCACCAGATAAAACCGCCGCGCCACCGTATGATCCCGCAACGCCGTCGCCTGCAATTTCCCCGTCAATGCCTCCACCACCTTGCCCGGTTCAACCACTGCCGACGCATCGACCACCACGCTGGTGAATGCCGGCCGCAACCCGAGCCGCACTTCCTCCAGCAAGTCGAACAAGATCGCCCGCACATCCCCGCGCCCGGCGCATGCCAGGCAGGCAACCCCGTCCGCATGCCCGTGTCCGGTATTGGCCGCCAGCCGCACCAGCGCGGTGCTGCGATCGAGCGGCACCAGCCGCCGCGCCTCGGTCACCAATGTAACCGGAATGCGCCCGGCCTTGCGTTGCTCCGAAGCATCCATCACTCCGCCGCCGCCACGGCCGGACCCGGAATATAATTCAGGATCGGCGCCAGCCAGCGCTCCACCTCGGCGACACCCATGCCCTTGCGTTCGGCATAGTCGAGCACCTGGTCATGCTCCACCTTGGCCACTCCGAAATAATAGCTTTCCGGATGCGCCAGGTAGATGCCCGATACCGACGAGCCCGGCCACATGGCAAAGCTCTCCGTCAGCGTCACGCCCGCCTGGGTCTCGGCATCCAGCAAGCGGAACAGCGTGGTCTTTTCGGTATGGTCGGGCTGCGCCGGATAGCCCGGGGCAGGGCGGATGCCGCGATAGTTTTCGCCGATCAGTTCCTCTGGCCGCAGCCCCTCGTCGCCCGCATAACCCCAGAACTCGCGGCGCACCCTTTCATGCATCTTTTCAGCAAAAGCCTCGGCAAACCGGTCCGCCAGCGCCTTGACCAGGATCGAGGAATAATCGTCGTTCTTCTGCTCGAACTTTGCCGCGATCGCTACTTCCTCGATTCCGGCGGTGACGACGAAGCCGCCGACATAATCGGGTTTTCCGCTCTCGACCGGCGCCACGAAGTCGGCCAGCGCCATGTTCGGCTTGCCATCGCGCTTGCTCAATTGCTGGCGCAGCGTGAACAGCGTCGCCAATTCGCTCTTGCGGCTTTCATCGGTGAACAGACGAATATCGTCGCCCACCGCATTGGCCGGCCAGAACCCCAGTACCCCGCGCGGCTTGAACCATTTTTCCCCGATCACCTGCCCGAGCATGGCCTGCGCATCGGCAAACAATTGCCGCGCCGCCTCGCCCTGCTTGGGGTCCTCCAGGATACCCGGATAGCGGCCCTTGAGCTCCCAGGTCTGGAAAAACGGCGTCCAGTCGATATACTTTGCCAATTCCCCAAGGCCGAAATCCGCATCGGTAAACGTCCGCGTTCCTAAAAAGCGCGGCACGGGCGGGTTATAGCCAGCCCACTCCGGCCGGAACCCATTGGCCCGCGCCCGCGTCAGCGGCAAACGCTGCTTTTCCGCCTCGGCCCGCTCATGCGCCGCGGCCGCCTTGGCATATTCCGCCCGCACATTTGCGATGAACGCTACCTTGGTATCGGGCGATAACAGGTTCGACACCACGCCCACCGCCCGGCTGGCATCGTTCACGTAAACCGTCTGCCCGGCCTGATAGCGCGGGTGGATTTTGACCGCGGTATGCACCCGGCTGGTCGTCGCCCCCCCGATCAGCAGCGGAATGTCGAACCCTTCGCGCTCCATCTCGCCGGCGACATGCGCCATTTCGTCCAGCGACGGCGTGATCAGGCCCGACAGCCCGATGATATCGACATTCTGCTCCCGTGCCGTCTGCAGGATTTTAGCGACCGGCACCATCACGCCCAGGTCGATGATCTCGTAATTGTTGCAGGCCAGCACGACGCCCACGATGTTCTTGCCGATATCATGGACATCGCCCTTCACCGTCGCCATCAGGATCTTGCCCGCGCTTTGCCGCTCGCTGCCGCCGCCATTGGCCAGCTTTTCGGCCTCCATATAGGGAAGCAGCAGCGCCACGGCCTGCTTCATCACCCGCGCCGATTTCACCACCTGCGGCAGGAACATCTTGCCCGCGCCGAACAGGTCGCCTACCACGCTCATCCCCGCCATCAGCGGTCCCTCGATCACGTGCAGCGGACGCTCCGCCCCCTGGCGCGCCTCCTCGGTATCGGCATTGATGAACTCGGTAATGCCGTTGACCATGGCATAGCCGATCCGCTCCGCCACCGGCTTGTCGCGCCAGCTCAGATCCTTGGCCGCCGCCTCCTTGCCGCTGGCGCCGCGATATTTTTCCGCGATCTCCAGCAGCCGGTCGGTCCCGTCCGGACTTCGATTGAGGATCACGTCCTCGCAGGCATCGCGCAATTCCCTGTCGATGGATTCATAGACCGCCAACTGCCCGGCATTGACGATGCCCATGTCCATGCCGTTCTGGATGGCATAGTACAAAAACACCGCATGCATCGCCTCGCGCACCGGCTCATTGCCGCGAAACGAGAAGCTCAAATTTGAGATCCCGCCCGAAATATGCACATGGGGCAGGGTGTCGGTGATCTGGCGCGTCGCCTCGATGAAGTCGACGCCGTAATTGTTGTGCTCCTCGATCCCTGTCGCCACCGCGAAGACGTTCGGATCGAACACGATATCCTCGGGCGGAAAGCCGATCCCGGTCAGCAGTTTGTAAGCCCGCGTGCAGATTTCGACCTTCCGCGCCAGCGTATCGGCCTGGCCCTGCTCGTCGAACGCCATCACCACCACGGCCGCGCCATAGGCGCGCACCAGCCGTGCCGATTTGAGGAACGTTTCTTCGCCTTCCTTCATCGAGATGGAATTGACCAGCGCCTTGCCCTGTACGCACTTGAGCCCGGCCTCGATCACCTCCCATTTGGACGAGTCGATCATGATCGGCACCCGCGCGATATCGGGCTCGGCGGCGATCAGGTTGAGGAACTCGACCATCACCGCCTTGGAGTCGATCAGGCCCTCGTCCATGTTGACGTCGATGATCTGCGCACCGTTTTCCACCTGCTCGCGCGCCACGGCCAAAGCCGCCGAATAATCGCCTGCCGTGATCAGCTTGCGGAACCGCGCCGAGCCGGTGACATTGGTGCGCTCGCCCACATTGACGAACGGGATTTCCTTGGTCAGCGTGAACGGCTCCAGCCCCGACAGCCGCATCTGCGGCGCGATCTCGGGCACCTGGCGCGGCGGATGTGGCCGCACCGCCGCCGCGATGGCGCGGATATGGTCCGGCGTCGACCCGCAGCAGCCGCCCACGATATTGATCAGACCCTCGGCCGCGAAGCGTCCCAATTGCGCCGCCATGAGTTCGGGCGTCTCGTCATAGCCGCCGAATTCATTGGGCAGCCCGGCATTGGGATAGGCGCAGACGAACGTGTCCGCGACCGCCGAGATTTCTGCAATGTGGCCCCGCAGCAGGTCCGCACCCAAGGCACAGTTCAGCCCGATCGTGAACGGCGAAGCATGGCGCAACGAATACCAGAACGCCGTCGGCGTCTGTCCCGATAGCGTGCGCCCCGACAGATCGGTGATCGTCCCCGAAATCATGATCGGCAACCGGATGCCCTTTTCGGCAAACACCTCCCCGGTCGCGAACACCGCGGCCTTGGCGTTGAGCGTGTCGAAAATGGTCTCGATCAGGATGATGTCCGCGCCGCCATCGATCAGGCCGCGCAATTGCTCGCCATAGGCCAGGCGCAACTCGTCGAAGCTGACTGCCCGGAACCCCGGATTGTTGACATCCGGCGAGATCGACGCCGTGCGATTGGTCGGCCCCAGCGCCCCGGCCACGAACCGGCGCACCCCGTCCTCCGCCGTCGCCCGGTCCAGCGCGCGCCGGACGATCCGCGCACCCTCGAAATTCAGTTCATAGACGATCGCTTCCATGCCGTAATCGGCTTGGGCAATGCTGGTGCCGGAAAACGTGTTGGTTTCCACGATATCCGCACCGGCCTTGGCATAGGCATAATGGATGTCCTCGAGCGCCTCGGGCTCGGTCAGGATCAGCAGGTCGTTGTTGCCCTGCAGCGGCTTTTGCCAATCCTTGAACCGGTCGCCGCGGAAATTGTCCTCGGTGTAACCGAGCCGCTGGATCATCGTGCCCATGGCGCCATCCAGGATCAGGATGCGCTCGCGTGCCGCCGTCGTCAGTGCCGCGAGGATTTCCGCGCCATCGAGGCGGGCAGGGGATGAAGGGGAATTGGCGTCACGCATCGTCCGTTCCTGTCCGCTTGTTCTCGTCGAGCACCAAAGCAATCATATAAAGATATCTTTATGTCTTCCAACTTGCAAGCACCGCCACATGCCGCCAATTGGCCGCAAATGCGATGCTCGACGCTAACACTTCGTTCCCTTTAACTGAACTGAAACCCAAAATGGGTTCCCTACGCGCGGGGGAACCGGGCCTGGGCTATTGTCCTGGCTCCAGCAGATAAGAGCGTATGACTTTGAGCATTCCGACCGCTTCCTGGCGCCACGCCGCCCGCCTCCTCGCCCTCGCAACGCTGCTTGCTCCCATGCTCGCAGCCTGCGGTGGCGGCGGTCTTGGCGCTACCGTCAAGCGCGGCGCCTTCTCCTCGTCCGAATATGGCGTGAAGGTGTCGCCCCGCGTCACCAACAATCCCAATCCCCCCAAGGGTGGCGGGCGTTACCAGGTCGGCAAGCCATATACGGTCCGCGGCAAGGTCTATACGCCCACCGAGGATCCCAACTATGCAGCCAGCGGGGAAGCCTCCTGGTACGGCTCCGATTTCCATGGCCGACGTACCGCCAACGGCGAAATCTTTTCCGCCAACGCCATCACCGGCGCGTCCCCGGTCTTGCCGCTGCCCTCCTATGTGCGCGTCACCAATCAGGAAAACGGCCGCTCGCTGATCGTCCGCGTCAATGATCGCGGCCCCTACATGCCCGGCCGCATCATGGACCTGTCCCATCGCGCCGCCGAAATGCTGGGCTATGTCAACAACGGCCACGCCCAGATTGCGGTCCAATATGTTGGCCGTGCCCCCCTTGAAGGCGACGACACCCGGATGCTGGTCGCCAGCTATGACGGCCCCTCCGATTTTGGCCGCGGCAGCACCACGCGTCTTGCCAGCAACGACACCACCAACAGCATGGCCGACATGGCCACCAATTTCCTGGGCAACCTGTTTTCCTATGCCGATACCTCGCCCGAACAACAGGATGTCGCCATCGAAACCGCCCACGCCGCCGTCGATGCCATGGCCACCCGCTCCCCAGCCCTACAAGACTGGGTCGACTCGGTCGATCTAGACGCGCGCGATATCAAGCTGGGCCTTGGCGTCTTTGCCAACCAGGACAATGCGATCGAGCTGGCCGAGCGTTTCGCCTTCCTCGGCGCTGTCGATGAAGAAAACGTGATGGTCAATGGCGCTCCGGCCACCCGCCTGACCCTGACGCATCTCAAGCCCGGCGTGGCGCGCACCGACGCGCTCGATCTCGCCCGCGAACTTGGCCTCAACGACATTATTGTCTATTAGTTCGGTATCCGGCGACGCGACGCCGCCGGCCCACCCCTGACGCAATGAGGACGATCGTGAAACGGCTGCTCCAGTTTGCCTTTGCGATCCTGCTCCTGACCGCGCCGGCCTTCGCCCAGGCCGATTTCGACACCAAGGCCAGGTTTGTCATCCTGATGGACGAGGCCTCCGGCACGGCGATCTTCCAGAAGGACGCCGACCTGCCGATGGAGCCGGCCAGCATGGCCAAGCTGATGACCATCGCCGTGGTGTTCAATGAAGTCCGCTCCGGCCGGGTCAAGCTTACCGATGAGTTCTTCGTCTCCGAACACGCCTGGCGCACCGGTGGGGCCGCATCGGGCGGCTCCACCATGTTTGCCGACCTGAACTCCAAGATCAAGGTCGAAGACCTGGTGCGCTCCGTGGTCATCCAGTCCGGCAATGACGCCGCGATCGTCCTGGCTGAAGGCATTGCCGGCTCCGAAGGCAGCTTTGCCAATATGATGAACGATCTTGGCCAGCAGATCGGCCTTGAAGACTCCCACTTCACCAACCCCACCGGTCTGCCGGACCCGGACATGCATGTCACGGCCCGCGACCTGGCCGATATCGCCCGCTACCTCATTCGCGAATTTCCCGAATATTACCATTACTTTTCCGAGCCGGAGATGGAGTGGAACGGCATCAAACAGCTCAATCGCAATTCGCTGGTGGAGCTGGGCATCGGTGTTGACGGGCTCAAGACCGGCCATACCGAGGCGGCCGGCTATGGTTCGGTGATCTCCACCGCTGAAGGCGGCCGCCGCCTCATCGCCGTCCTGCATGGCCTGACCTCGATGGCCGAACGCACCGAGGAGGGCCGCAAGCTGATCACCTGGGGCGCCCGCGCCTTCGAGCGCGTCTCGGCCTTCCCCGAAGGCCACGTCATCGGCTATGCCAATGTGTACGGCGGCGCCAGCGGCAGCGTTGGCCTTGTCGGCGATGGCGAAGTCGCCCTTTATTTGCCGCGCGGCTCGCGCCGCTGCCTGCAGGCAGCCATCGTTTACACCGGTCCCTTGCTGCCGCCCGTCACCCAGGGCGACCAGATTGCGGAACTGCGCGTTTTTTGCGATGACAAACTCGTGCAGACTGCGCCGCTGTTCGCCGCTCAAAGCGTGGAAGAAGGCGATATCGTGCGCCGCGCCACCGATGCGCTCAAGCAATTGGCGCTGGGCTGGCTGTAACCGAGGATACGATACCCCGATGCTTGACGCCTCACAGGCCAGCCGCGCCCGCTTCATCACCTTTGAAGGTGGCGAAGGCGTCGGCAAGTCGACCCAGGTCAAGCGCCTCCTGGCCAATCTCGCCAATGCAGCGATCGATGCCGTGCGCACCCGCGAGCCCGGCGGCACGGCCAAGGCGGAAGCGGTGCGCTCGTTCATTTTGCAGGGCCGCTCCGAAAGCTGGGGGCCGGGCGGCGAGGCGGTGCTGTTCGCGGCCGCCCGCCTCAACCACGTCAACGAACTGATCGCGCCCAATCTGGCCGCCGGCCGCTGGGTCATCTCCGACCGCTTCCATGACAGCACCCGGGCTTATCAGGGCCTGACCGGCGGCGTCGACGACAAGCTGATCGTTGCCCTCGAAACTCTGGCTCTGGACGGTCATGGACCAGACCTCACCATCATGCTCGACATGGATCCTGAAATCGCCTTCAAGCGCGTCGCCCAACGCGCCATCGAGGACGGGCTGGCGCTGACCGGTGATCGTTTTGAAAAAGAAGACATCGACTGGCACAAGCGCTTGCGCGCAAGCTTTCTCGCCATCGCCCGCGACAATCCCGACCGCTGCGTCGTCATCTCTGCCGAACAAAGCGAGGACGCCCTGGAAGCCGCAATCTGGAGCGTGGTCAGCGCCAAATTCCCCGAGCTTGCGGGCAGGGCGCGCGCGTGAGCGAGACCGAAGGCCTGGACGATGTCGCTGCGCCCGAGCAGCATGGCCTTCTTTGGGGCCACGAGTCTGCGCGCCTCGCACTTCTCGACCGGCTCGACAAGCGCCGGCTTCCCGGCGCCGTCCTGCTGCATGGCCCCCAAGGCATCGGCAAGGCAACGCTGGCCTTTTACGTGTCCCGCCTCATCATCGCGGCCACCGGCGACGAAGACGCCCATCGCGTTGATGACCAGGTCGCGGCCGGTGCGCATCCCAATCTGTTCGTTTTGCGCCGAACCCTCAACAAGGCCGGCACCAAGCTGAGCACCGTCATCACGGTCGACCAGGTCGCCCGGCGGCCAGACGGGGATCGGCACCCATTGCGCGATCGCCTGCATCAGACGCGCGGGCGCGCGGGCCACCGCATCGCCATCATCGACAGCATCGATGATTGCAACAGCGCTGCCGCCAACGCCCTGCTCAAGATACTGGAAGAGCCGCCCGCCGACACCACCTTCTTCCTGATTTCCCATCGTCCCGGGCAATTGCTCCCCACCATCAAGTCGCGCTGCCACAGCCTTGGCCTGCGCCCCCTGGCCGACGCCGATGTCCGCGCCGTGCTGGCCAGCCAGCGACCCGACCTCGCCTCCGACCAGAGCGAGCGTGCCGTCCGGCTTGCAGGCGGGCGGCCCAGGCGTGCTTTTGAAACCCTCGCATTGGGGCGGGACACCGCATTGGACGCCCTCCAGGCCTGGCTGACCGCGCCTGCCGCCCATCCATCCAGCGTCCATGTCAAGCTCGCCGAAGCCTTGGGCGCCGATGCGCAAAGCCCCGAAATGTCCTTCGCCCGCGAACTGCTGAGCGATTGGCTGGCTGGCGAAGCGCATGCCGCTGCCCTGCAACCCGCTGCCCGCTATCGCCTTGCCTCCGCCAACGCACTATGGGACAAGGCACAAGCCCTGCTTGCCGAGGCCGACAGCATCAATCTGGACGCCAAACAGACGCTCGTCGCCATCTTCGACGCGATCAGAAGGCACATCGAGACCACCACCCCCGTTTCCATCGAGCCCTGATGTCCGCCAAACCTTTCTACGTGACGACCGCGATCTCCTATCCAAACGGCGCCCCCCATATCGGCCATGCCTACGAGATGATCGCCACGGACGCCATCGCCCGCTTCAAGCGGCTGGAAGGGCGCGAGGTCTATTTCCTGACCGGGACGGACGAGCACGGCATTAAGATGGTGCAGACGGCGGCCGCGCAGGGCATCACGCCGCGTGAACTGGCCGATCGCAATGCCGGCGAATTTCGGCGGCTTGCCGAAGTTCTGGATATCTCCAACGACGACTTCATCCGCACCACCGAGCCGCGCCATCACAACGCCAGCCAAGCCATCTGGCAGAAGATGGCGGCGCGCAACAATGGCGACATTTTCCAGTCGACCTACAAGGGCTGGTACTCGGTGCGCGACGAAGCCTATTTCGATGATGACGAACTCACCGAAAAGGACGGCAAGCGCTTCGCGCCCTCGGGCGCCGAAGTCCAGTGGGTCGAGGAGCCGACCTATTTCTTCCGCCTCTCGGCCTATCAGGAGCGGTTGCTGGCTCTGTACGAAGCCAATCCCGATTTCATCGCGCCCCGCGAGCGGCGCAACGAGATCATCTCCTTCGTCAAGGGCGGCCTGCAGGACCTCTCGATTTCGCGCACCACATTCGATTGGGGCATTCCGGTACCCGACGCGCCCGGCCACGTCATGTATGTCTGGGTCGATGCGCTGACCAACTACATCACCGGCGTCGGTTTTCCCGATGAGCAGAGCGAGTTGTTCAAGAAGTTCTGGCCGGCCGACCTGCACGTCATCGGCAAGGACATCATCCGCTTCCACACCGTCTATTGGCCCGCTTTCCTGATGAGCGCGGGCATCGACGTGCAGCATCGCGTATTCGCCCATGGCTTCCTGACCGTCGACGGGCAAAAGATGAGCAAGTCGCTGGGCAATGTGGTCGATCCCTTTGCACTGGCCGAGGAGTTCGGCGTCGATCAGCTGCGCTATTTCCTGTTGCGCGAAGTGTCCTTCGGCCAGGACGGCGACTATAGCCGCGACAAGCTGGTCAATCGCGTCAACGCCGACCTCGCCAATAACCTCGGCAATCTGGCGCAACGCTCGCTATCGATGATCAACAAGAACTGCGATGGCAAGGTGCCCGAGCACGGCCCACATTCAGCCGAGGATCTGGCCCTCATCCGCGAGGTCGACGAGGCGCTCCAGGTAGCCCAGCGCGCCATGGACGCCCAGCTCGTCCACGAAGCCGCCGGCGCCATCATCGCCGCCCTTAGTTCCGCCAACAACTACTTCGCCGGCCAGGAGCCCTGGGCTCTCAAAAAAACCGACCTCACCCGCATGGCCACCGTGCTCTACATCACCGCCGACACCGTCCGCCGCCTGACCATTCCAATGCAGGCCTTCGTACCGCGATCGGCCGAAGCGCTGCTGGATCAATTGGGCGTTCCCGCCGACCAGCGCACTTTGGCGGACGCCGGCGTGTCGGATCGTCTGGTGCCCGGAACCGATCTTCCGGTCCCCCAAGGCGTCTTTGCCCGCCTCGAGCGCAAGGCCGAATGAGCCATGCTGATCGACAGCCACTGCCATCTCGATTTCGACGCGCTCGCCGGTGACATCGACGGCGTCCTGAGCCGCGCCGCTGCTGTCGGCGTTACCGGAATGGTAACAATATCCACGCTTGTGGATAAGTTTTCCACATACGCGGCGATAGCGGAACGTTACCCGAACGTCTGGTGCTCGGTCGGCACCCACCCGCACAATGCCGACCAGGAATTGCACGTTCAAACCGACGATCTGGTCCGGCTCTCCGCCCATCCGCGCTGCGTTGCCATCGGCGAGGCCGGCCTCGACTATTTTTACGATAACGCCCCGCGAGAGGCCCAGGCCACGGGCCTGCGCCGCCATATCGCCGCTGCCCGGATCACCGGTCTTCCACTGGTTATCCACAGCCGCAAATGCGACGACGAGATGGCCGCGATCCTCCGGGACGAAGCCGGGCAGGGGGCCTTCCCGTTCGTCTTGCACTGCTTCACCGCCGGTCAGTCCCTCGCCCGTACCGCGCTCGATCTGGGCGGCTATATTTCTTTTTCCGGCATCATCACCTTCAAGAACGCCGAAGACATCCGCGACGTCGCCAAATTTGTCCCCGAAGACCGCTATCTCGTTGAAACTGATGCACCTTATCTCGCGCCAATACCGCATCGCGGCGAATCCAACGAACCGTCCTTCGTGCGCCATACCGCCGAAAAACTGGCCGATCTGCGCGGCGTGAGCATCGACGTCCTGGGCGCCCAAACCACGGCCAATTTTGCCCGTCTGTTCTTCAAGACTGGGCTGGCCTAGGCCGTGTCAAGCGCCCAGACCATCATTGCCACCATACTCGGCTGCGGCTCCTCGGGCGGCGTGCCGCGCATCGGCAATATCTGGGGCGATTGCGATCCCGCCGAGCCGCGCAACCGCCGCCGCCGCTGCGCACTGCTGCTGGAGGGTTGGACCGACGGCGTGTCCGAACCTACCCGGATCCTGATCGACACCGGCTGCGACCTGCGCGAACAGTTGCTGGATGCCAATGTCGGGCGCGTCGACGCCGTCCTTTATACCCATGAGCATGCCGACCATACCCACGGCATCGATGACCTGCGCGTGCTGGCCCTCAACGACCGCAAGCGCGTCGACGTTTACTTCACCGCCGCGACCGGTGCCCGCATCCGGCAAGCCTTTGGCTATTGTTTTTCCGCGCCGCCCGGCAGCGACTATCCGCCTATTCTGACCGCCCATGAAATCGAGCCCGGCGCCGTGTTGTCGGTCGATGGCCCCGGCGGCGCCATCACCGTCGACGTGTTCGAACAAACGCATGGGACCATTACGTCACTCGGCTTTCGCGTCGGCGACTTTGCCTATTCCTGCGATCTGTCCGCCATTCCGCTACACTCCGACGCCGCCGTATCGGGCCTTGCATTCTGGGTCATCGACGCGCTGCGCCCTGGGCCGCATCCCAGTCATCTGAGCCTTGCCGAAACCCTGGGCTTGATCGAACGCTTCGCGCCGACCCGGTCCGTGCTGACCAACATGCACATCGACATGGACTACCAAACGCTCCGATCGAGCTTGCCCGCCCACGTCGACCCAGCCTTCGACGGCATGCGCATCGACGTCATCGCAGGCACGATCATCAATCCCTGACGCCACTTATCCCCAGGCCACGCAGCTGCACTAAGATGGGCATCGAAGGCGGCCCAATGATCCTTGCAGCGGTCAACCCTGGGTGCTGATTCAGCGAACCGCCTAAGACCCGCCAAATTCCGACACTTCCATACATCAAAGGTTCCATAATATATATTATGCGAATTTCCATGATGGCGGAGTGCGGCCTGTAACGGCCACCAGATGGATTGCTAGCCTGTACCCCAGCGGCCCGGTCAGCGTTGGTTCAACTGTCGAAACTGGCTCGGCGTCATGCCCTCTCGCCGTTTGAACAGGCGTGAAAAATAGTACGGGTCGCTAAACCCGGATGCTTCCGCAATAGCGGCGATCGGCAGCGCGCTGGTGGCCAGCAGTTCCTTGGCGCCGTCGAGCCGCTGCCGCAGTTGCTCCGCCTTGATCGAGGTTCCCAATTGCTGCCGCGCCCGTCGCCGCAGCGTCGAAGCCGGAATGCCGCTGCGCCGGACGATTTCGCTGACACTCAGCCGCGCGTCGACTTCGGCCAAGGCGGTATGGCCGTCCCGCTTGGCCGAACCTGGCGGCTGATTCGCCAGAAGCAGCAGCAGGCCGAGCACATCGGCACCGGCGATCGCCGTGGTCATCGTAGTCTGCCCGACAAAGTGGCCGCGTATAGCGCTCATCGCCGCCTCGAGCGCCGCCGGCCTGGTGATCGGCACGACAGGCGTGTCCGGTGAAGGAACCAGGTCCGCAGCGCCCTGCTCCAGCCAGATGCCCTCGATCAGCACCCAATGTTCGCTCCAACCGCTCGCATCGGGTGCGTAGCTATGCGCAATCCCAGGGTGCAGCCAGAACGCGACGGGTCCCTCCAGCGAGCACTTGGGCTGCCGTTCCGACCAGAACCAGCCCTTGCCGCTTGAGACCACGACGACGCCATAACCCGGCAAGCGCCGGTTGAGACAAGGCCGGCTGGCCCGTTGCGAGCCAATGCCCGTACAGTGGATCGGAAACGATCGAAACGGCTCGGCAATGGATCGATACCGCGCAAGCGCCATGGCTCGAGACTACCCAAAGTGAGCAATAAGTCCAGTTGAGCGACCAGATCATTGGCTTGGCAAGGCAACAGGCATACTGATCGGTTGAAAACCACGGGGAGAGTATCATGCCGACAGCCGAGCTGCACCAGTCACCGTCTTTGCCCGCATTGCACTCCAACGGCGTGCCCTTGAGCAACGCCCCCTCGCGGCTCGGCTGGCTGCCCGCGACCCGCCCGACAACCCCGATGCCTGAACTGCGCCGGCAATTCCACGAACAGGGTTGTCTGCTGGTCAAGGGACTGCTCCCCCGTGCCGACATATTGTCTCATCGCGCCGAGTTCTTCGCCTTCATGGCCGCGGCCGGCATTCTGGAGCCTGGCACCGACCCGGCCGACGGAATCTGCCGCCGCGACCCCCAGGCCGAACCCCTGGCACGCAAGCTGCTGATGGAATGGGTCCGCTCCGCGCGCTATGAAAAATTCTGCATGCACGAGCGTCTCGTCGGCTTCATGGACGATTTTCTCGAAGGCCTGTCCTATCTGCATAAGCGCAAGATCATCCGCTACACCCGCCCCCGCGATGCGGCGAGCACCGGCGCGCACTATGATCTGGTCTACATCCGCGGCGGCACCGAACGCCTCGTTACCGCCTGGATTCCCATCGGCGACGTTCCCGTCCACATGGGCGGCCTGGTCTATCTGGAAGGCTCGCACACCCTTGGGCGCACGATGGAGGCAGAATTTGCCGCCGCCAATGCTGATCTCACTCCCGATGAACGCGTCAGCGCCTACAATAAAAACATGGCTGCCGGCGGCTGGTTGACCAAGAACCTGGCCGAACTGGCCGACAAGTTCGACGCCCGCTGGCTGATGGCCGATTATGAGGCCGGCGATGTCATGCTGCATTCGCCCTACATGATCCATGCCGCCACTGCCAATGAGGCCACAGATGGCCGCATGCGCCTGTCCACCGACATTCGCTACCAGCGCGTCAGCGACGAAATCGATGCCCGCTGGGCCAATCACTGGTCACTGGACGACATGCTATAGCGGCCTTGCTAAGCTTGGCGGACCGATTCTGTAGTCGAGTTCGCCATGCAGCCCTCCCGCGATATTTCCCGCCTGATCGACATCATGGCCGCTCTGCGCAATCCCGTTGGCGGCTGCCCCTGGGATCTGGTGCAGGATTTCTCCACCATCCGCCACTACACCATCGAAGAAGCCTACGAGGTCGCCGACGCCATCGAACGGCAGGACTTTGCCGATCTGCGCGAGGAACTGGGTGACCTGTTGCTGCAGCCGATCTACCACGCGCAGATGGCCAGCGAGGCCGGCCACTTCGATATTGGCGACGTCATCTATGCCATTACCGACAAGCTGATCCGGCGTCACCCGCATGTCTTCGGCGCTCTTGAAGCCAATGATGCCGATGCGGCGCAGAGCCGCTGGGAGGCCATCAAGGTCGAGGAGCGCGCCGCCAAGGCCGCCCGCAAGGGGGATGGCCTGCCCTCGGTTCTCGACGACGTGGCCAACACCCTGCCCGCCCTGGCTCGCGCCGAAAAGCTCACCAGGCGCGCGGCACGCGTCGGCTTCGACTGGCCCGATCTGGCCGCCGTCAATGCCAAGGTCAGTGAGGAGCTGTCCGAGGTCATGGACGCTGCGGCCTCCGGCAATGAGGCGGCCACCCATGAGGAAATCGGCGATCTCCTCTTCGCCGTTGCCAACCTGGCCCGCCATGCCGGCGTCGACGCCGAAGCCGCCCTGCGCGACGCCAATCAAAAATTCACCCGCCGCTTCTACCACGTCGAAGCCCGTGCCCGCGAGGATGGCGTTGCAGTCGAGGCGGCCGGCCTGGAGCGGCTTGATGGCTATTGGAATGAAATCAGGGCTGCAGATAAGACGAGCTAGCAGTCAGCACCTAACCGGCCGACGGCAGATCAAGCTCAGTCGAAAATGCTAGTTTTCGAGAACCGGACCGGAGCGTACTTTCAGGTACGTGAGGACCGGAAGCGCAGAAAACTGGTATTTGCAGACCAGCATCATCTGCTCGGCGACCGGTTAGGCGTCGGAACTCTCGATGCGCCCGTTGAACCGCTCGAGGAACGCCGTTTTTTGTCTCGGCTCGACACGCACCACGAAGCCGCTGCCTTTTTCGGTCGGCTCATCGCGGGTGATGATTTCGGCATGCGAGTGCAGCCAGCCGATATCGGCGCCGGCGGCATGTGGCACATGCACATGATAGGTCCGGCTCTTGTCGGCCAGTCCCGCCTCGATCGCCAGCTTCAGGGCATCGAGCCCCTGCCCGGTCTTGGCCGAAACTGGCACGATCGCCGCAACCTTCCCCGTCGGCGTCGCAATATTCAGCAGGTCATCTGGATCATCGGTCGCCGGCAGCAGGTCAACCTTGTTCCACACCTCGATAATGGGAGTAGTCTCGGCCGAAACGCCAAGATCCCCAAGCACCTTGAGCACGTCCAGCGCCTGCGCCAGGTGGTCGTCATTGGCGACGTCGCGAACATGCAGGATGATGTCGGCGTCAACGACCTCTTCGAGCGTCGCGCGGAAAGCTGCCACCAGGTCGGTCGGAAGGTCGGCAACGAAGCCAACCGTGTCGCTCAACATCACCTCGCGCCCGTGCGGCAGTGCCAGCTTGCGTAACGTGGTGTCCAGCGTGGCGAATAACAGGTCCTTGGCAAACACCCCTGCCCCGGTCAGCGTATTGAAAATGCTCGACTTGCCGGCATTGGTATAGCCAACCAGCGCCACCACCGGGAACTTGGTGTCTTCACGTTTGCCGCGCTGCTGGGCGCGCACTTTGCGCACTTTTTCCAGCCGCTCCTCCAGCAGTACGATACGGTCGGTGATCTGGCGGCGATCGCTTTCGATCTGGGTCTCACCGGGACCACCCATGAACCCGTAGCCGCCGCTGCCGCGCTGGCGTTCAAGATGGGTCCAAGAGCGCACCAGCCGGCCCTTCTGATAGTTCAGATGCGCGAGTTCAACCTGCAGCACGCCTTCACGCGTCGCTGCGCGCTCGCCGAAAATCTCCAGGATCAGCGCCGTGCGGTCGAGCACCTTGGCGCCGGTTTCCTTTTCCAGATTGCGCTGCTGGATGGCCGTCAGCGCTGCGTCCACGAGCAGCAGGTCGATGTCTTCGCCCTTGACGCGACCAGCCAGCATTTCGGTATGCCCGCCCCCGATAAACGTTGCGGGCTTGACCTCGCGAACCTTGACGATCTCGGAAAAAACCACCTCAAGCCGGATGGCTTCCGCCAAGCCCTCGAACTCCGCCTTGCGGGCATCGATGCTGTGCTGGGAAAAACTGCCGCGCACATCTGGCACCACCAGGCCAACCCGCGTGGGATGCTCGCGCTGATCGATGAAGGCCTTGGGGCCGCCCGGTTCGGCAGCCGTATCGTCATTCTCGTCCATTGTCGAAATCAGTCGCTGTCTTGGTTCTGCTCGGGGTCGAACAACTGGATCGGAGCGCCGGGCATGATGGTCGAGATGGCATGCTTATAAACCAGTTGCGACTGCGCATCGCGCCGCAGGAGCAGGCAGAAATTGTCGAACCAGGTAATAACCCCCTGCAGTTTGACACCATTGACGAGAAAAATCGTCACCGGGACTTTTTGCTTGCGAACATGGTTGAGGAAGGAGTCTTGCAGATTTTGCTGCTTCTCGCTGGGCATTGAGGCCTCTTTTCGCGGCATTGGATACCGCTGTTATAATTGCCTGGGAATGCCAGGTCTCTCGGAGGCAGCCGCCCTGCCCCCTTGGTCCAATAGACCCTTGTCACTATTGCACAGAAGACTTTTACTGCCTACCCGCGCCTGGTGCATGGCACGGGCGATATTTCGGCAGGTTTAAAGACCCAGCGACTTGATCTTGCGGTGCAATGCACTGCGTTCCATTCCAACGAACTCCGCCGTCTTGGAAATGTTCCCGCCGAACCGTTCGATTTGGGCCACCAGGTATTGCCGTTCGAACACCTCGCGGGCGTCGCGCAATGGCAGGCTCATCAGATGAGCCGATGCGTCGGTGTCTCCCACAGTGGGCAAGACCTCGCCGATATCGGACGGCAGCATCGCTGCGCTGATCACCCCGTCTTCAGGCTGCTGGTCCTTCATCAGGATCAGCAGGCGTTCGATCGAATTGCGCAATTGCCGGGCATTGCCGGGCCATTCCTGCGCCTGCAGCACCGCCATGGCATCGTCGCCCACCGCCAGGCGCTGCAAGTTATGCATGCGGCAAACCTGGTCGATGAACACGTTGACCAGCGGCGGCACGTCCTCGCGGCGTTCCTTGAGCGGCGTCAGCGGCAGCGGCACGATCGACAGCCGGTGAAACAGGTCCGACCGGAATTCGCCCGCCTCGATCTGCGCCGCCACGTTCTGTGAACTGGCGGCGATGATGCGCACGTCGATGGGCACCGCCTGGGTGCCGCCAACCCGCGTGAAGCGGTTTTCCACCAGCGTGCGCAGCAGCGCCGTCTGCGTCTGCGCCGGCAGCGTCGTCACTTCCGATAGATAGAGCGTGCCGCCATGCGCCTTTTCCAGCGCACCGACCTCGGCCCGCAACGTGCCGGTCTTCTCGCGCACTTCGCGTCCAAACAGCGCCACCGGCACTTCCTCGGGCGCATAGAGCGATGCATTGATCTCCACGAACGGCGCATCGGTGCGCGGACTGCGCTGATGGATCAACCGCGCCACCAACCCCTTGCCGGCGCCCGAAGGCCCGGAAATGAAGATGCGCGAATTGGTCGGCGCCGACTTGTCGATCACCCCCCGAACCTGTTGCAGCGCCGGAGACGTTCCCACCATGTCCCCGTTCTTGGCGGATGAGCGCTCCTTGAGCTCCGCCACCTCGTTGC
The DNA here is from genome assembly GCF_964244875.1 of uncultured Devosia sp. Taxonomy (NCBI): domain Bacteria; kingdom Pseudomonadati; phylum Pseudomonadota; class Alphaproteobacteria; order Hyphomicrobiales; family Devosiaceae; genus Devosia; species uncultured Devosia sp. The sequence goes on along the minus strand of NZ_CAXTKA010000005.1, from coordinate 66,728 downwards.
GCAGCCGTGTAGCCTCCATCGCCCGCTGCGTAATATGCAGCAGCCGGTCGATCTGGAACGGCTTTTCGATGTAGTCGTACGCCCCGCGCCGGATCGCCGAAACCGCGGTCTCCACATTGCCATGGCCCGAGATCATCACGACCGGCATGTCCGGATGCTGGCTCTGGAACACATCCAGCAATTGCAACCCGTCCAACCGCGAGCCCTGCATCCAGATGTCGAGAAACACCAGGCTCGGCCGCCGGCGCGCAATTTCGTTAAGGCCGCTATCAGCGTCGTGGGCTTGGCGGGTTTCAAAACCCTCATCTTCCAGGATACCGGCGATCAGGTCGCGGATGTCGTCTTCGTCATCAATGATCAGAATATCGAGTGCCATTATTTATGAACGACCGCTGCAAGCAGCGGCTCCTCCGTTTGAACCGGCCCGGCGTCTGTCTGGTTGGAAGCAGTGTCGCGAATTGCCCTGAAAGGTGCCGTCAGCGGTAACGTAAAGGTAACGCAAGCGCCAATACGGCCATCATTGTCAGGCTCCGCATCGACCAGTTCCACCAGGCCTCCATGTTGCTCGATAATCTTGGCGACGATGGCAAGGCCAAGCCCCGTTCCCTTCTCGCGCGTGGTCATATAGGGCTCGAGCAGCCGCTGCCGATTATCCTTTGGCCAGCCCTTGCCATTGTCCGACACGGCGATCCGCGCATGATTGCCTTCCACCTGCCCCTGCACGATGATAGCCGGCCGATATGCTGCGGATAATTCCACACTCTCAAAAGCTTCCACGGCATTTTTTATCAAATTTGTCAAACTCTGGTAAATCAGCCTGCTGTCGAAATAGGCGTAGATCGGCGCTTCGGGAAGGTCGGTATGGATCGAAATTTCTGGCAGCCGCACGCTTTCCAGAAACACCGCCTGCCGCACGGTATCGCTGAGATCCGCCATTTCCGGTGCCGCTTCGGGCATCCGTGCAAACGCCGAGAATTCGTCCACCATGCGGCCAATATCGCCCACTTGCCGCACAATCGTGTTGATGCATTTGTCAAATACATCGCGATCGTCGTCCAGTCGTGTACCATAACGTCGCCGCAGGCGCTCGGCCGACAATTGTATCGGTGTCAGCGGATTCTTGATCTCATGGGCGATCCGCCGAGCCACGTCGGCCCAGGCACTGGTCCGCTGTGCCGATTCCAGGTCGGTAATATCATCGAATGTCAGCACGTAACCTTTGGACTCCGCCATCGAGCCTTCGCGGGTCAGCTGAACCTGGTAGGTTTTTCGGTCGGTTTCGTTGCCCAGATAAATCTGGTCGCGCACCTGCCCGCGCCGCGCCGACCGCGCCCGCTCCAGGATTGGCGCCAACTGCGGCATAACCTCCTCGATCGGCTCGCCCATCATGGCAATTTCATCACGGCCCAGCATTTCGGTGGCACGTGGATTGACTAGCGTCACCGCGCCAAACGGATCCAGTCCGATAATGCCTGCCGACACCCCTTCCACCACCGCCTCGGTAAACTGCCGGCGCTTCTCGTTCATTTCGCTCGCGGTCAACAGGGCTTCGCGCTGGTTCTTTAACTGCTGCGTCATCCGATTGAAACGATTTGATAAATCCCGGAAGTCACCCCGCCCTTTTAGGACTGGGACCTGCACGTCCAGATCGCCCTGGCTGACGCGGTTGGACGCAATCATCAAATTTCGGATGGGATCGACGAACCGGTTCGCCAGGGCTATCCCGATCCACAGCGCCGCCAGCAACAGCACCGCCGCCAGCCCCACATACATGATCGTAAAGGTGATTTGGAACACCAACCGGTTAGACGCGTACTGGCGGTATTCGGTAATGTTCTGGTCGGTCAAACGCATATATTCGAGCACTTCCGGATCGACCGGCCGCGCCACGAAAAGGTATGTATTATCATAGCCGCGCAGCTTGACCACCGAGCCCACATTCTTGGTTTGACCCGGCGCGATCGCTGTCGGAATACCTTCCACGACCCCTTGGGCCACCCCTTGCGGTAGCTTCGGATAGGCGCCCTGCACGTTGATCTGGGCGCGCATCAGCGTATCGCCATCCTCCGAGATCAACGACGTAAACGGCAGGGACCGCGTCACGGCCAGAGCCGTCAAAATGCGCTGAAAGCGCTCACGATCGGCTTCAAAAGTGCCGCGCGCCTGCTCCAACTCGGTCGCAACCCAGATGATGTCGTCACGCAGGACCTGCGCATGCTCTAGCATATAGGAGCGGGCCACCAGCCGCGAGCTTTCCACCATGGCGCGCGTCCGCTCCGAAAACCACTGGTCCAGACCCTGGTTCAGCGTGATGGTGGCCACGATGGCCACAATCACCGCCGGAACCGCCGCTGCCAGGGCGAACATCGTCACCAGGCGAATCTGCAGGCCCGCGCCGGCCTGCTGCTGCATCCGCGCCTGGAACAGCAATGTCGCCTCGGTCAGCACCAGGGCGATCATCAGCAGCACCAGGATACCGGTCACCACCCAGATAACGGTCCACATCTCGGCCGACGGCTGCACGGTAGTCGCGCCGGACAGCACCAGGAACGAGATCGAGGACATCAGCACCGATGCCAGCACGACCACGAAGCCCAACACGCGGAGCGCACGATTGTTTTGGCCGACAAAGAACGTCAGCCGCCCACTCGCGACTTTTGCCTCCGTTACCGGATGGCTCAATTCGGCGCTTGGCGTTATATCGTCGCTTATGCCCAAAGCCAAATGACGGCCTCCGCAGGGGACAGCAAAGTCTGACCCAATTCGGTCATCCGTTCAACACAAATGTTGCCAAAATGTGACAGTTAGTCCTGCGGGCGCGCTCCTTAAGACGAGCCGGACCCTCGCTCTGCCCTATTTTTGCATCCTCACTTCAACCTCTGCGCGACTTGGCGCTCCTAGCCGCCCGCCAAACACCTCGCACTTCATCGCCGCGGCAGTGGTCGCAAACGCCACGATCCGATCCATCGGCATGCCTTCCGCCAAGCCAAGCGCGAACGCGCCGTGAAACACATCACCTGCCGCAAGCGTATCGCGGACCACGACCTTGGGCGCTGGACAGTGCCGAAACACGCCATTTTTGGCGTCAAACCAGTACACGCCGTCGCCGCCCGCCGTTACCGCCACAAAGCTCTCGTATCGTTCCGCCAGCCTTTCCACGGCCGTCGCTGGTCGCGCTTCTCCCGTAATCTGCTGCGCCGCCACATCGGAAGCAACGATATGCGTCGCCAGCGGCAGCAGAAGGTCCAAGGTCTCGGGCCGCGCCACATCGGCATCCAGCACTGCCGGAATCCCTGCAGAACGGGCCGCAGCTAACGCTCGGGCTGCGGCTTTCGGCCATCGCACATCGACCATGACCGCAGCCAGTTTTTCGCTGCTAATCGTCGGACTTGCGTTCGGCTCCTCAAGCAATTTCCCATCATAGTAAGGCACGATAATCCGCTCGCCCGACTGGTCCACCAATATCGTTGCAAAGGCCGAGCGCGCATCCTCGACCTGCCGAACCGCGGCGCAATCGACGCCTTCTGCCGCAATTTCGCTGATCAACCGCTTGCCGGTCGCGTCTGTGCCGACCGATGCCCACAGCGCCGCGGTTCCGCCCAGGCGCACGATGGCGGTCGCAGCGGTCGAAGCCATGCCTGCCGCGATCTCAACCGCTGCCTGCGGAATGAACTTCCCCGGCCCTGGCGGCAGTTCCGCCACGCTGAAAATGGTGTCCAGCGTCAACGCGCCCACGCACAGGATCGGCAGGGCCACCTAGCCGTTCCGCCGGCTATGCTTGACGATTTCGATGCTATGGGTCCGGATTTTCTTGCGCAGCGTATTGCGGTTCAATCCCAGCAAATCCGCAGCCTTGATCTGGTTGCCGCCACAGGCGTTGAGCGCCATGGCAATCAAGGGCGCCTCGACACGGTCGATCACCCGTTGGTAGAGCCCCGCGGGCGGCAGGTTCGGCTCATATTCGCGCAACAACTGCCCCACATGGGTTTCCACCGCCATGGATACGTCCATCGGCCCGGCCGTGCCCCCAGCTTGTGGCCGGTCGGCGATGTTCAATTCATTCTGGACGATTTCCGCCGAAATGCTTTCGTCGGCATAGAGGGCCGATAGCCGCCGCACCAGGTTTTCCAGTTCGCGCACATTGCCTGGCCAGGAATAGTTCTGCATCAGCCGGATAGCGTCAGGCGCAATCGATTTGATCGGCTCGCCTTCGCGTTGTGACGTCTTGAGAAAGTGCATCGCCAGATCGCCGATATCGTCGACCCGCTCGCGCAACGGCGGCAGCCGGATCGGCACGACGTTGAGGCGATAGAACAAATCCTCGCGGAACAGCCCCTGCCGGATCATCTGGCTGAGATCGCGATGGGTGGCGGCGACGATCCGCACATTGGTCTTGATCGACGATCGGCCCCCGACCATCGTGTACTCGCCCTCCTGCAGTACCCGCAACAGCCGCGTTTGTGCATCCATCGGCATGTCGCCGATCTCATCGAGGAACAGCGTGCCGCCCTCGGCTTGCTCGAACCGGCCGGACGAGCGGGTATTGGCTCCGGTAAAAGCCCCCTTCTCGTGCCCAAACAGTTCCGCCTCGATCAGATCGCGCGGAATTGCCGCCATGTTGATGGCGACGAACGGCCCGTTCCGGCGCTTGCCGAAGTCGTGCAGGGCCCGCGCCACCAATTCCTTACCCGTACCACTTTCGCCGGTGATCATCACCGTCAGGTCGGTCTGCATCAGCCGTGCCAGCGCCCGATAGATGTCCTGCATCGCCGTCGAACGGCCGACCAGCGGCATAGTCTCGCCCGGCTCTTCGGCCTTGCGCTCCGCTCGCGTCGGCTTCTTGGCATCGGCCAGGGCCCGTGCCACCACCGACAGCACCTCGGTGATATCGAACGGCTTGGGCAGGTACTCGTAGGCACCAACCTCCGACGCCCGAATCGCCGTCATGAAGGTGTTCTGGGCGCTCATCACGATCATCGGCAGGTCTGGCCGCAGCTTCTTGATCTTGGGCATGACCTCAAAGGCATTGCCGTCCGGCATCGCCACATCGGTAATCAGCACATCCCCCTCGCCCCGGCTGACCCAGTTCCACATCGTGGAAATGTTGCCTGTCGGACGCACCTCGTATCCGGCCCGCGTCAGCGCCTGGTTCAGCACCATGCGGATCGCGGCATCGTCGTCGGCCAGCAGCACAACGTGGCTCATCGGACGCCCACCTCTTCAAACGACGACATGTTGAAAGCCCCGCTCGCCACGGGCAGCAGGATACGGAAACGCGTGCGGCCCGGGCGGCTGTCGCAGTCGATCACCCCGCCATGGTCGCCCACGATCTTGGCCACCAGCGCCAGTCCCAGCCCGGAGCCGTTCGGCTTGGTGGTCACGAACGGATCGAACAGGAACGGCAGGATATCGGGCGGCACGCCGGGGCCGTTATCCTCGATGACGATTTCCAGTGGCAGCGAAATGCGCTCGGACACGCCCATGACGCTGATGCGAATGCCCGGGCGAAAAGCGGTCATAAACTTGATTTCAGGTTTCTGTGTGCGTTCAAGCGCTTCGGAGGCGTTCTTGACCAAGTTTAGGAAGATTTGGATCAACTGGTCACGATTGCCAAACACCGGCGGCAACGACGGATCATATTCCTCCGAAAAGGCAATGCCCTGCCCAACGCCATTCCTCGCCAAGAGCTTGACGCGATCCAGCACCACATGAATATTGATCGGCTCGCGCTCTAGCGGCCGTTCATCGCCAAACACCTCGACCCTGTCGATCAGCCCGACAATGCGGTCGGTTTCTTCGCGGATCAGCCGCGCCAGCGGCACCTCGTCACTGGCCACGCTCTGTTCCAGCAGTTGCGCTGCCCCCCGGATGCCCGACAGCGGGTTCTTGATTTCATGCGCCAGCATCGACGCCAGGCCCGTTACCGAACGCGCCGCGCCGCGCGACACCATTTGCCGGTCGATCTTGTCGGCCATGGTCCGCTCCTGGATGAGCAGCGCCACCCGGCCATCGGTGTCCGAAATCGGGCTGGCGAACACGTCGGCAATGCGCTCGTCCCCGAAGCGGGATGAGCCGACCCGCACGCGATATTCAGTCATCGGCGCGCGGCGCAGCATCACGGTCTCGACCAGGCTGATGATCGGCGATCCGAACGCGATCAGATCGTCCAGCCGTTGCCGCGCCAGCACGCTCATTGACGCTCCGAAAAACGCCTCGGCGGCATAGTTTACGAAAACGATCTGGTGCTGCTCGCCGCAGACGATGATTGGCTGGGGCAAAGCCTGCAAAATAGCGGTCGATGTTTCGAGCCCCAAAGCATCCATCATGCCGCCGCCTTCCACCCGCCAGAAAAGATATCGCCGATCAGCTTCAGAATCGTTTGGGGATTGTCGCTGTTCAACAGCGCGCTGCGCACCGGCTTGTCGAGCAGCAGCCCCGCCGCTTCCATATACCAGTCCAAATGCTTGCGCGCCGCCCGGCCACCGACCTGAACGCCATATTCGATCAGCATCTGCTCGTAATGCTCCCGGATCAAAGCAACGAGCGCCTCACCCTGCGGCGCTGCTATCGGCACCTCACCCGCCAATTGTGCACCAATCTGCCCAACCACCCATGGCTGGCCCTGCGCGCCGCGCCCGAGCATGACGGCCGCCGCACCCGACTGCGCCAGCGCCTCCTTTGCGCTCGTCAGATCGACGATATCGCCATTGACGACGACAGGCACCTCGACCGCCTCGACCACCGCCCGCACTGGCGCCCAGCGGGCCGCACCCTTATAAAACTGCTGTCGCGTCCGCCCGTGTACGGTAATCATCTGCGCCCCGGCGTCCACGGCGCGCCGTGCCATCTCGGTCGCATTGAGGGTCTCGTCGTCCCAACCGAGCCGCATCTTGACCGTCACCGGCAGCGGCGTCGCGCCGACCACGGCCTCGACCAGCGTCATTGCAATATCGGGAACGCGCATCAACGCCGAACCCGCATAACCATTGGTCACGCGCTTGGACGGGCACCCGAAATTGATGTCGATAATGTCGGCACCCGCCTCGCAGGCAATCTTGGCCCCGAGCGCCATCCATTCGGGCTCGCATCCCGCCAGTTGCACCACATGCGGCAACCGGCCGGCTTTGCCGAGTTTGCGCACCATATCATGATGCCCCGTGGTCAGCGCCGCGCTGGCGATCATTTCGGATACGACAAGCCCCGCTCCGAACCGCTCGGCAATTTCGCGAAACGGGCGATCGGTGATACCAGCCATTGGTGCAAGAAACGCATTATTGCGGGCAAACTGCGCGCCGATGCTCAACCCGCAGGCAAATTCAGACACTGACTGCCCCGGAAACGATCATTTTTATAGGACTGCCTGCACAATAGTCAAAACCGCGCCACGCGCAACATCTTATCAACCGCGCGGTCCATTTTAAGACGCTGCTCTTGCTGGTCGCAGGGGCGGGCGTTAGACCATGCAAGTACGACAGTATCTTGTGCGAGTTCCAGCCCTTATGCCCCCCAGCACCATTGCGGTCATTGTCGTCGCCGCCGGCCGGGGCGAGCGGGTCAATATCGATGGCGCCACCGAGCCCAAGCAATACCGCGCCCTTGCCGGAACCCCCGTCCTTACCCGCACGATCAGAGCCTTTCTCGACTATCCGCATCTCGCCCATGTCCTGCCTGTAATCAACCCTGACCACTCGCAGCTTTATGCTGATCTAAACCTGGACGACCCGCGCCTGCTGCCGCCGGTCTTTGGCGGAGAATCGCGCCAGGCCTCCGTGCTGGCGGGTCTGAAGGCCCTGGCACCGCACCGGCCTGACCTGGTGCTGATCCAGGACGCAGCGCGCCCATTTGCTTTCGCCGAGCTGATCGGCGATGTCATCGCAGTGCTGGAGCGATATGATGGGTCCCTGCCCGCCCTGGCGATCAGCGATACCGTCAAGCGCTCAGGCGATGGGCGCCTGATCTCAGGCACCGAGGACCGCAGCCAGCTTTTCGCGGCCCAGACGCCACAGGGTTTCCGGTTCGAGCAGATTTTGGCGGCGCACCTTCGCGCCGCAGGCGAGCGGCGGCAGTTCACCGACGATGCAGAAATCGCTGAATGGGCAGGCCTTACCGTCGCCATGGTGATCGGCAGCGAGCACAATATGAAACTGACCTATGCCTCCGATTTCGAGCGGGCCGAGCGCATCGTCATGGGAAATAACATCATGGAGACCCGCATCGGCACCGGCTATGACGTGCATCCCTTCGAGCCCGGCGACGCTGTCTGGCTGGGCGGCGTGCGCATCCCGCACACGGCCGGGCTGCAAGGCCATTCCGATGCGGACGTGGCGCTGCATGCCCTGACCGACGCCGTTCTCGGCGCTATCGGCGAAGGCGATATCGGCACTCATTTTCCACCCAGCGACATGCAGTGGAAAAGTGCCGCATCCAGCATTTTCCTCAAGCATGCCGGATTTCTGGTTGGCAAGGCCGGTGGGCGCATCGTCAATCTGGACGTGACAATCATTGCCGAGCGGCCCAGGATCGCCGAACATGTGCCCGCCATGCGCATTGTCATTGGCGAAGCGCTCGGGATCGAACCATCAAGGATCGCCATCAAGGCGACCACCAGCGAAAAGCTCGGCTTTGTCGGGCGGGAGGAAGGAATCGTGGCCATGGCCAGCGCAAGCGTAGAACTGCCGAGGCAATCCTGATGGCAACGGCAAGCCTCCAGACCAGTTCGGCCGAGCAGATCATCTCCCTGCTGACCGAGGCCGGCAAAACCATCGTTACCGCCGAAAGCTGCACCGGGGGCATGATCGGCGCGGCATTGACCGATATTCCCGGTTCCTCGGCGGCCTATTTCGGCGGCTACATCACCTATGCCAATGCCGCCAAGTCGCGCATGATCCAGGTGCCGGCGCGGCTGATCCACGATTACGGCGCGGTTTCCAACCAAGTCGCTCGCGCCATGGCCGACGGCGCCCGCAACACTGCCCACGCGGACTATGCCGTCGCCGTCACCGGCATTGCCGGTCCTGCTGGTGGCAGCGAGAAAAAGCCGGTCGGGCTGGTCTATGTGGCCGTGTCATCAGAACTGGCGACTTTGGTCATCGAACACCGCTTCGGCGACCTCGGCCGAGCCGAAATTCGCCAACTCAGCGTTGCCGCGGCACTCGATGTCGTGCTCCAGGTGCTGACCAGCACCGACGACGACGATCGCTAGGCAATCACTCAGTTGCCGTACCGGCGGTCGGCTTCGTCGATGAAGGCCTGGATGATCTGCGCCTGCTTGGCGGCAAAGGCAGGCTCGGCCACGGCCGCAATCAGCACGTTGGAAATCTTGAAGTCAATTTCGAACCGCACGCGGGTTCCCATGCCCTCCGGCTCGAAGCTCCAGATGCTGTCGAGATAGGCGAACGGACCGTCCACGGCCTTGGCCTTGATGGTCACGCCCTGCCGGTCATTGACGACGCGGCTGGTATAGGCCTGCGTGATCGGACCGAAGAACAGCGTCATCGTGGCCAGCACCGTGTCCGGCCCGCTCGCATCTGGACGCACCTGCATTGCCTTGCAATTGGGCACGAAGCGCGGGTAGTCCTCCAGATCGGCAACGATATCGAACATGCGCTGGGGCAGATGCGGCACGTGGTGTTCAAAAAAGCGCTTCATTCATTGACCAAGTTTTGCCAGACGGGCGGCTTTAAGAGCGGCGAAGTCCTCGCCGGCATGATGGGACGAACGGGTCAGCGGGCTCGATGACACCAGCGAAAAGCCCTTGGCAGCCGCCACCGTCGCGAAAGACTTGAATTCGTCGGGCGTCACGAACCGGATCAGCGGATGATGCTTCCTCGTGGGCTGCAAATACTGCCCGATGGTGAGGAAATCCACGTCGGCCGAGCGCAAATCGTCCATGAGTTGCAGCACTTCGTTGCGCTCCTCGCCCAACCCCACCATGATTCCCGACTTGGTGAACATGGTCGGATCGAGTTCCTTGACCTTCTGCAGCAGCCGGATCGAGTGGAAATAGCGCGCGCCCGGCCGCACCTTGAGGTACTTGGACGGCACTGTTTCCAGATTGTGGTTGAATACGTCCGGCTTGGCCGAGACCACGATCTCCAGCGCGCCGTCCTTGCGCAAAAAATCCGGCGTCAGGATCTCGATGGTCGTCTTGGGACTACGCGAGCGGATGGCCCGGATCACCTCGGCAAAATGCTGCGCACCCCCGTCGGCCAGATCGTCGCGATCGACCGAGGTAATCACCACATGTTGCAGCCCAAGCTTCTCGACCGCCTTGGCGACATTTTCCGGCTCGTTGGGATCGAGCGGCCCCGGCATACCCGTGCGCACATTGCAAAAAGCGCAGGCGCGCGTGCAAATCTCCCCCATGATCATCATGGTGGCGTGCTTCTTGCTCCAGCACTCCCCGATATTGGGGCAGCCCGCCTCCTCGCACACGGTTACCAACCCATGCTCGCGCACGATGGCCTGGGTTTCCTTGTAGACGGGCGAGCCCGGTGCCTTGACCCGGATCCAGTCAGGCTTGCGCAGGGTGATGCTGTCCGGCCGATTGGCCTTTTCGGGGTGCCGCGGCCGCACGATGGAATTGTCGATAAGCGTAACCAATTTTGGTCCTGACTGGCAGTTCTATGCCGACTTATATCGCTCCCAAAGCCGGCCGGTTCAAGCCGGCCTGTCGTTCAGCGCGCAATTACCCGCGCTATGATGATCACCACCACCGCGCCGATCGTCGCGGTGATGACCTGGCTCAGCAACGCGTTCTCGATCGGCAAGGAAATGCAAATACCCGCCCACGAACGAGCCGATGACGCCCACGATCAGATTGCGCAACAAGCCGCCACCGCCGAGCACGAAGCCCGCCAACGTCCCGGCGACAAGCCCGATGGCGAGGAAGATCCAGATTTCCTGGGTCACGCCATGACCTCGGCGATATCGACCCAGGCGCCCTCGCGCCCGGCTGACAGAATCGTCGCCTGCACCAGCGCCAGCGAATGCAGATTGTCCTTCCCCGAACTGAACCGCGCCGGCACCGATACGCTGGCGATCGCCTTGGCAATTGCCGCCAATGTTCCCGTCCGGTCGGCGAAATCGAGCGGCTGCAACGCTATTGCTTCAGGTTGTGCATCGCGCACACGCGTTGTCAGCCGGTCGGGACCGGCCTTGCCCATGAAATGGTCGCGCGAGGTCCAGCAGATTTCGCCTTCCGAACAATCCATGGTCCATTCACCGGCCCAAGGCGTAACCGGACCACTGCTCATCCAGGAGCCGCGATAGGACACGATGGTTCCCTTTTCGAATTCCACCGTCGCAACCCCCATCGGGTGGTGCCCGAACGGGCTCGCCGGCGGATTCCAGGTTCGGCACGAAACCCGTTTTGGATCGTCGTTGAGCACCATGCGCATCAAATCGAAATGGTGAATTGACATGTCGGCCAACAGCGGATCGGGCATGTCCCAGTAGCGATAGCCCTGGCTCGGCGCATGGCGCCGAAAATCCACCGACACCAGATTGACCGGCCCGAACTTCTGCGCCCCGATCAATTCGGCCGCGGCAATCGGCGCGGGTTGGAAGCGGTAGTTCTGGCTGACCATCAGGATCCGGTTTTGCTGCTCCGCCAGCGCTACCAGCTCCTTTGCCTGCGCAATGGTTGACGCAAACGGCTTTTCCACCAGCACGTTGAAACCCAGTTCCAGTGCCTGCCTGACCACCGGGTAATGCGCTTCGGTGCGCAGTGTCGCGATCACCAGATCGGCTTCGACGCCTTTGGCTGCGTCTTCTAGGCTGAGGAAACAGCGCTTGTCCTCGATCCCCAACTCCACCTGCACCCGCTTGATCGCCTCGGGATTGGCATCCACGTAGCCCGCCATGTGGACAGCGGGAACTTTGGGGATAACCTCCTTCGTCCAGCTGAAACCCCAATGCCCGAGGCCGACTTGAATGGCTTTGACCATGTGGATAACTCCTTTGTTTCTCCAGACCCAACCCCACCCACGGTGTCGTCCTCGCGAAAGCGGGGACCCATCTTGAGATTTCAGGATGGGCCCCGGCTCAAGGCCGGAGTGACACCGAGTTTGTGGGTCCGAAAGTGCTTAAATATTCAGCGCTCGCCCATAGGCATCGAGCACGCTCTCCTTGAGCGTTTCGCTGAGTGTGGGATGGGGGAAGATGGTATGGATCAGCTCTTCCTCGGTGGTTTCCAGGTTCATCGCTAAGACGAACCCCTGGATCAACTCGGTCACTTCCGCCCCGATCATGTGCGCGCCCAGCAATTCGCCGGTCTTGGCGTCGAAAATGGTCTTGACCAGCCCGTCCGGCTCGCCCAGCGCGATGGCCTTGCCATTGCCGACAAAAGGAAAACGGCCCACCTTGATGGCGCGCCCGGCTTCCTTGGCCTTGGCCTCGGTCAGCCCGACGCTGGCGATCTGCGGTTCGCAATAGGTGCAGCCCGGCACCTTGGTCTTGTCGAGGCCGTGGACGCTGAGCCCGGCGATCTTTTCCACCGTCACCACCGCCTCGTGCTCGGCCTTGTGCGCCAGCATGGGTGGCCCGGCAACATCGCCGATGGCCCAAATGCCCGCCACATTGGTGCGGCCATAGCCATCGATAACAATGGCGCCGCGCTCGGTCTTGACCCCGATCGCCTCCAGCCCGATGCCCTCGATATTGCACATCACGCCGATGGCAGAGATCAGCTTTTCGCCCGAGATTTCCTGCTTCTCGCCGGACTTGAGTTCGACGAAGGCTTTGATCCCGTCCCCGGTCTTTTCCACCTTGGCGACCTTGGCATCGGTCAGGATCTTGATGCCGCGCTTTTCCAGCCGCTTGCGCGCCAGCGTCGAAATCTCGGCATCCTCGACCGGCAGGATTTGCGGCAACAGCTCGATGATGGTCACCTCGGCGCCCATCGAGCGATAGAACGAGGCGAACTCGACCCCGATTGCGCCCGAACCCATTACCACCAACGATTTAGGCATGGTCGCGGGCTTCATCGCCTCGAAATAGGTCCAGATCTTGTCCCCATCCGGCTCGATGCCGGGCAGGACGCGTGGCCGCGCGCCGGTCGCGATGATGATGTTCTTGGCGGTATAAGTGCCCTCTCCAAGCGGGTTTTTCGGCACCGGCCCCTGCGGCTGCACGATCGCCTTCTTGGTCGGCGCGACCTTGATCTCGCCCGGCTTGGTGATAACCGCCTCGCCCCAGATGATATCGATCTTGTTTTTCTTCATCAGGAACTGCACGCCATTGTTCATCTGCGCCGCAATACCGCGCGAGCGCTTGACGATGCCGTCCAGGTCGAACCCGAAATCGCCCGCCGTCAGTCCGTAATCTCTGGCATGACCCATATGGCCGTAGATCTCGGCCGTGCGCAGCAGTGCCTTGGTGGGAATGCAGCCCCAGTTCGAGCAGATGCCGGCCATGTGCTCGCGCTCGACGATGCCCACCTTCATGCCCAGTTGCGCCCCGCGAATGGCCGCGACATAGCCGCCCGGACCGGCCCCGATGACGAGAAGATCGTATTGATCAGCCATGATTTAATCCTTCACCATCAACAGCCAGTCCGTTCCGTCCTGCTGCGCGCCGGGAAACGGCACCATGGGACGGCTCGTCCGGACCGAAAATCCTCGGCCTTCATAGAGTTTGCGGGCGCCGCTGTTGGCGTCCTCCACGATCAGGGCCTGCCCCTTGGCCTGCGTGACGCGCGCCTCGGTTTCCGCCCTGTCCAGCAAGGCCGAACCGGCGCCACGTCCCCGCCAGGCCTTGTGCACGCCCACCATGCTGATGAACCACAGGCCATTGGCCTCGGCTTCCAGCTGCTCTATGGGCACCATCGGCGCCCAGAGATCATCGGACAGGCTTTCGCGCGCATCGGCCTTGCGATATCCCAGCAGCATGCCGGCGATCTCGCCATCGACCTCCGCCATGAAGGCGCTGCGCCAGTTGAACTGCGTGTCCTCGCTCAGCATCTCCATCCGGCCCACTTCGAGCGGATCGTAGGTGTCCTGCGCTTGCTTGCTGTGCACCCACCCGGCTACCATGTGGCCATGCACCGCGATGTTGACCAGCAGCGCAATCTCCGCAGCGTCTGACTTGCGCGCCGACCGGATGGCGTAAGGTTCGCTCACCAGCCCAGGGCCTGCTTGACCACCGGCACCAGCCCCTCCCCGATCGCCCTGGTATTGGCGGCGTCCAGATGCACGCCGTCCTGCGGATCGGCGACGGCCACGGTGGCAGCGTCGAAAAAGCCCGTGTTCCACTCGCGAGCCCGGTTCGCATAATGCTCGGCGAACTGGCCGGACTGGTTCAGCGCATGCTCGATGCCGCCGAAATGGCCCATCATGTCGGCATTGGGCGAGTCGCAGATCAGCGGCGGCGCTACGAGGATAATCTGGGGCGCGGTCTCGTTCTTGCCCGCATAGTGCCCGCGGATGATTTGCACCAGCCGGCGCATCCCGTAGGAAGCTTCCAGCGACAAGCCGCAGATGGCGGGCTTCAAGTCATTGGTGCCCAGCATGATGATGACCAAATCGAGCGGCGAATGGGTCTCCAGCAATGTCGGCAGGATGCGCGCGCCATTGCGGTCTGCATTGGTGTACCAGTCGTCCGAGGCGGTCGTGCGTCCACCCAGCCCTTCGGCGATCACCCGCGCCTGCCCGCCCAGCCCCTGTTCCAACACGGTCGGCCAGCGGTCCTCATAGGCATGTCGCGGCCCATTCGGCGTCGGATTGGCTCCATAGGTCAGGCTATCGCCGTAGGCAAGAATGGTTTTCATGGGAATGCCCTAAGCCAGCATCATCACGGGATTTTCGATCAGGCCCTTGAACACGCCGAGCACTTCCGCGCCCAGCGCACCATCGACTGCCCGATGGTCGCAGGACAGAGTCACGGTCATGAAATTGGCGACCTTGACCTGGCCCGCGTCGGCATAGACGCGCTCCTCGCCGACGCCCACCGCTAAAATCGTACCATGCGGTGGATTGATCACGGCCGAAAAGCTTTTGATGCCGAACATGCCCAGATTGCTGACCGAAGAGGCGCCACCCTGGTATTCGTGCGGCGCCAGCTTCTTGTTGCGCGCGCGGGTGGCCAGGTCCTTGACCTCTTCGGAAATCTGCCGAAGCGTCTTGGTGTCGGCCGCTGTCACCACCGGAGTGAACAACCCGCCCGGTACTGCGACCGCCACGGCCACGTCGCTGCGCTTGTGGTAGAGGATGGCGTCGCCGGCCCAGGTCGCATTGGCGGCCGGAATGCGCTGCAGCGCCACGGCCCAGGCCTTCATCACGAAGTCATTGACCGAGAGTTTGAACTCCGGCTTGCCGTCCTTGCCCTTGGGCGCACTGGCGTTGATCTGCTCGCGCGCGCTCAGCAACGCATCGATCTTGCAATCCAGCGTCAGGTAGAAATGGGGCACCGTCTGCTTGGATTCGGTCAGCCGCTGCGCCACGACCTTGCGCATGCCGTCATTGGGCACGAGTTCGTAGCTGCCCTCTTCGTAAAGCGCCAGAACCTGCGCCTTGGTCATGCCGGCGGGAGCGGCGCTGCCAGTTGCCTGAGCAGCGGATGGTGCCGCGGAAGCAGCCTTGAGCGGGGTCTTGCCGGACTTGGCGGCCTCGACATCGGATTTGATCACGCGTCCCTTGGGGCCGGAACCTGAAATACTGGCAACATCGATCCCGGCTTCCTTCGCGAGGCGGCGAGCAAGTGGGGAAGCGAATACCTTGCCGTTGGTATTGGCTGCGCCGTTCGCAATCTTGGCTCCGGCCGCAGCGATATTGGACTGCAAGGCTTGCTTTTCACTGGCTTCTTTGCCAGCCGTTCCTGCCTGCGTCGCCGTGTTCTCGCGCATGGTGGAGCCGGCGTCGGCCTGTGGCGCCGGCTCGGTCTTGGCTTCGGGAGGCGGCGCTGCCTTTGGCGCCACCGCTGCATCGGCGCTTTCGCCCTCCTGCAGCAGCACCGCGATCACGGCGTTGACCTTCACATTGTCCGTGCCCTCGGCGACTACGATCTTGCCGATCGTCCCCTCGTCGACCGCCTCGACTTCCATCGTCGCCTTGTCAGTCTCGATCTCGGCGATCACGTCGCCGGAGGAAACGCTGTCACCCTCCTTGACGTGCCATTTGGCAAGCTTGCCCTCTTCCATCGTGGGTGAGAGCGCCGGCATGGTGATTTCGATCGGCATCACAACTCTCCCTTACGAGCGATACGTCACGGCATTCACCGCCGCGATCACTTCATCGACGTTCGGCAATGCCAGCTTTTCCAGATTTGCCGCATAGGGCATCGGCACGTCCTTGCCGGTCACCCGCAGCACCGGCGCATCGAGGTAATCGAATGCCTGCTCCGTCACGCGGGCCGAAATGTCGGCGCCGATGCCACCCTGCGGCCAGCCTTCCTCCACCGTCACCAGCCGCCCGGTCTTCTTGACCGAGGCGATGACCGTGTCGATGTCGAGCGGACGCAAAGTGCGCAGGTCGATCAGTTCGACATCCACCCCGGCCGCGACCAGCTTTTCGGTCGCCTGCGTCGCATAGCGCATCCCCATGGAGAACGACACGACAGTCACGTCCTTACCCGAGCGGGCAATGCGCGCCTTGCCGATCGGCAAGACGAAATCATCGATCTTGGGCACAAGGCCCGTCGAGCCGTACAGCACCTCGTTTTCCAGGAACACCACCGGATTGGGCGAGCGGATCGCGGCTTTCAGCAGCCCCTTGGCGTCGGCAGCGCTGTATGGCGCGATCACGGTAAGCCCCGGAACATGGGCGTACCATGCCGAATAATCCTGGCTATGCTGTGCGCCAACACGCGAGGCCACGCCGTTGGGGCCGCGAAACACCATCGGCGCCTTGACTTGGCCGCCTGACATATAGAGCTGCTTGGCGGCCGAATTGATGATCTGGTCGATCGCTTGCATCGCGAAGTTCCAGGTCATGAATTCCACGATCGGCTTGAGGCCCGCAAACGCCGCCCCAACCGCCAAACCGGCAAAGCCATGCTCGGTGATCGGCGTGTCGATCACGCGTTGCGACCCGAATTCCTGCAGCAGGTTCTGCGTGATCTTGTAGGCACCCTGATATTCGGCGACTTCCTCGCCGATGATGAACACGTCCTTGTCGCGGCGCAGTTCCTCGGCCATCGCCTCGTTCAACGCCTGGCGCACGGTCATCTCGACCATCTCGACGCCCTCAGGCAGGTCCGGATCGCTTTGCGCATCCAGCTTGGGTGCGGCTGGCGCCGAAGCGACTGGAGAGGCTGCCTCGGCCGCTTTCTCGGCAGGCACCACGGGTGCTTCTGCCGGCTCAGGCGCTGTTTCAGCGACGGGTGCGGCATCGGCACTCTCGCCCTCTCCGAGCACAAGCGCAATCGGCGTATTGACCTTCACATTGTCGGTGCCTTCGGCGACCAGCAGCGTCTTGACCACGCCGCTGTCGACCGCCTCGACTTCCATCGTCGCCTTGTCGGTCTCGATCTCGGCCAGCACGTCGCCCGGCGATACGCTGTCGCCTTCCTTGACCAGCCATTTGCTCAGCTTGCCTTCTTCCATGGTCGGCGAAAGCGCGGGCATCAGAATATTGGGCATTCAACTCTCCTGCCACATCGTCCGGGCGCGGGCCCTGGGACGCGCGGAAATTAGCTCCGTCCAAAACCCGAGGCTATGCCACTGAGCACCAGACCGATAACGACAAAAACCAGAAAGGCGATGACCGCCCGCTTGTAGATTTCCAGATGTGGCGCAGCGTCAGGATCAGCCTGCGTCGCGATGGCACCGAACTTCCACCAGCCAAGCACGAAGTAATTGCCGAGCCCGCTGGCCTTTGGCGATAGCCGCGCAATCGCCATGGCCTCGCGCACGGCAAGCGCAAGAGCCAGGATTGCGAACAACGCTACAACGCCCGCTAGGATGCTCACGCCGCTACGCGCTCACCGTGATGTCGGTCCATAGTTCGGCCGCATCGGGTTCCGGCGCCGTTGTTGCAAAGTCGGCAGCCTCGGTAACAATGGCACGGATATCGGCCTCGACCGCCTTGAGACTTTCCTCGGTGGCGTAGCCCGCTTCCAGCAAACGCGCCTTGACCTGTTCGATTGGGTCGCGTTCCTGGCGATACTTGGTCACTTCGTCCTTGGTGCGATACTTGGCCGGGTCGGACATCGAATGACCGCGGTAACGATAGGTCAGCATTTCGAGAATGAACGGACCCTTGCCTGAACGGGCATGCTCGATGGCGCGCTCGGCCGCGTCATGCACCAACCGCACGTCCATACCGTCGACCTGCTCGCCCGGAATGTTGAAAGACGCCCCGCGCATGGAGAAATCGGTGGTTGCCGCGGCGCGCTCGATCGAGGTGCCCATGGCATACTTGTTGTTCTCGATGATGAAAACGACCGGCAGGTTCCAGAGCTTGGCCATGTTGAAGCTCTCATAGACCTGGCCCTGGTTGGCCGCGCCATCGCCGAAATAGGCGATGCTGACCGAGCCGTCGCCGCGATACTTGGCGGCAAACGCCAGCCCCGTGCCGAGCGATACCTGTGCGCCCACGATCCCGTTGCCGCCGTAAAACCGGTGCTCATTGGAAAACATATGCATCGAGCCGCCCTTGCCGGCGGACAGTCCTGCCGCCCGCCCGGTTAGCTCGGCCATGACGCCCTTGGGGTCCAGGCCCATGACCAGCATATGCCCGTGGTCGCGATAGCCGGTGATCTGGGCATCGACGCCCTTTTTCGAGGCCATGGTGACGCCCGTCACTACGGCTTCCTGCCCGATATACAGGTGGCAGAACCCCCCGATCAGGCCCATCCCGTACATCTGGCCGGCCTTTTCCTCGAAACGCCGGATCAGCAGCATCTCGCGATAGGCCTCGATCTCCTGGTCCTTCGAAAATTCGGGAATATTCGACTTCGCCTTGGCCTGGGTGGCCACCGCCTTACGCGCCATGAGATACGCTCCGCATCGATTTGGATTTCCGTCAGGCCGACTTGGCCACATAACAGCACCATAAAGCAAGTCGACATACCGCAGCAAGCGCCGACGGCTTCTTGAAATCGCTGCTAATGGTCTATGATATCAGCACTATCTGTCTTTAACTCATTTTCAGATGATTCCGAAAATGAACTTGATATCGGCTTACCGCTGGCGGGATCAACCATGACGATAATGTCATCGGCGTTGGCCATGTTCAACATGCCCCGCGCGCGCTCACTGATCAAGTCAGGGTCAAGACTCCGTGTGTCCATCAGGCTGGCCCGATGCCTGTAGGCATCGATCTCCGCCTGCAATGCCGACGATCTGGCTTTGAGCACCTCGATATCGGCGATGATCTGCTTGCGGTTTTCAATACCGAACTGCCCGCCAATGGCCGAAAACCCCAGATACCCCTGAAATCCGAGCAGGGCCACGCTCAGTGCCAGCGGGCGCCAGATTGCACGTTTCTTGAGACGGGTGGGCATGGGCAAACCGGGTGTAATAACACGCCCATTATGGCTGATAAGGGTTTAACGGGGGGTTTCGCTATTCGGCCGCAGCCTGTTCGAGGCGCGATGCATCGTGAAAGAGTGCGCTGACCGACCCGCCGCTATTGATGCGCCGCATTGCTTCGGCAAGCGCGGGCGCTATGGAGAGAACCTTTAGTTTTGCGATTTGTGTTTCGCCCGCAATGGGCAGCGTATTGGTGCATACGATCTCATCCAGGTCGGGCTCGGCGGCCAGGCGCTGCAAAGCGGAGCCGGCAAAAATGCCGTGCGTGCAGGCAATGCGGATCGACCGAACACCGTTGGCGCGAAGATGCTTCAACAGCTCGATCATCGAGCCGCCATTGGCGATCTCGTCATCAAGCACGATGACATCGCGACCGCGAACATCGCCGATTACGGCAGTGATGCGAACTTCAGTATCGCTAATTCGCTCCTTCGCTCCCGCAGCGACGGGCGTGCCAAGAAGCCTGGCAAAGGCCGCGGCCGTTTTGGCATTGCCAAGGTCGGGCGACACCACCACCGCATTGCTGAGATCGTAGCGCTGAAAATATGCCGCCAGTTCGGAAAGCGCGTGCAGATGGTCCACCGGCACGCTGAAAAAACCGTGCACCTGCGGCGAGTGCAGCGTCATCGTTAGTACCCGATCGGCGCCCGCCGTCGCCAAAAGGTCGGCGACCAGCCGCCCACCGATGGAAATCCGCGGCGCGTCCTTCTTATCGGAGCGGGCATAGGAATAATGCGGGATAACGGCAGTGATCCGCGAAGCCGATGCGCCTCGGGCCGCATCCAGCATGAGCAGCAATTCGACCAGATGGTCCTGTACCGGGGCGCTGAGAGTCTGGATCAGGAACACGTCCTGCTCGCGGCAATTGGCCTGCAATTGCACTTCGATGCAATCATTGGAAAAGCGAGTGACCCGGGTGGGATTCAGCGGCACGCCGAGCTGAGCGCAGATATCCTTGGCGAGTTGCGGATGCGCGCTCCCACCGAACACAGCAATCTGGTTCATGGGCACATTCTCGGTATCTCCGGATGGGATGCCCGGCCTCTAGCATGGCGGGTGCGCAGACTCAAGCGGGCCAGTTGGGCTTCAGACCAGCACGTAGTCGATCTCAAGGAATTTCGCGACCTCGGGCACCCAGCGATCGCGCACGAACGCCACGTGGTCGGGATGCCCATCATACCCCGAATAGGCCGCCTGGTCGGCAAACTCCATCGAGAAGCCAAACGCATAATCGTTCTTGGGGCTGACCTGACGCAACTGCTCGAACTTGGTCACGCCGGGGATGGTGGCAAGGATTTTCGCGTCGCGTAGGAACGCCGTCTCCTCGGCGGAGCCCGCCGAATGCTTAAGCGTGAAGATAACACTGTGACGGATCATACGCGTATAACTCCGAGCGATTCCGTGGCCGCGATGGCCGCCATGTTGACAATGCCGCGGCTGGTGACTGACGGCGCCAGGATATGCGCCGGCGATCGGGGACCCATCAGGATCGGGCCGACCGACAGCGCGTTGTTCATTTCCTTGAGCAGCGTCATCGACAGGTTGGCCGCGTCCAGATTGGGAAAGATCAAGAGGTTGGCTTCCCCCGTCAGCACCGAGTCGGGAATATAGCGTTCGCGCAATTCCTGGTTCAGCGCCAGATCACCCTGCATTTCGCCCTCGACCAGCAGGTCCGGCGCCG
Source organism: uncultured Devosia sp. (assembly GCF_964244875.1). Taxonomy (NCBI): domain Bacteria; kingdom Pseudomonadati; phylum Pseudomonadota; class Alphaproteobacteria; order Hyphomicrobiales; family Devosiaceae; genus Devosia; species uncultured Devosia sp. The sequence continues at coordinate 45,579 of NZ_CAXTKA010000005.1, read as the reverse complement.
CTGCTTTGAGCTTCTTATAGGCTTCGCGCATCTTGTAGGCGCTGTCGCCGTCGCGCGAACCGAAATTGGAGTAGCTCAGCAATGCCGCCCGTGCCTCGATATTGAAACGCCTCAAATGGTCGCGCGCCTGTAGCGCGATGCTGACGATCTCGTCGGGCGACGGGTCCGGATTGACATAGGTATCGGCCAGGAAAAACGCGCCCCGGGGCATGATCAGCATCGACAGGGCCGACACGTCGCTGACCCCGTCCTGCACGCCGATCACCGAGCGGATGTCGCGCACGTGGCGGATGAACCGCCCTTGCAGCCCGCAGATCAGCGCATCGGCATCGCCGCGCTTGACCGCCAGGGCGCCAATCACCGTGGTATTGGTGCGCACCATCTGCCGGGCGGTGTCCGGCGTGACGCCGCTGCGCCCCACCAATGAATGAAATAGCGCCACGTAATCGCGATAGCGCGGATCGTCCTCGGGATTGATGACCTCGAAATCCTTGCCCGGCACCAGATGCAGGCCGAACCGCTCTATGCGCTGCTCGATGACTTGCGGGCGCCCGATCAGGATCGGCCGGCCTATACGTTCCTCGAGGATCACCTGGGTCGCCCGCAATACGCGCTCGTCCTCACCATCGGCAAAGGCGATCCGCTTGTCCTGCCCCTGCGCCCGGTCGATGATCGGCTTCATCACCAGCCCGGAGCGGAATACGAAGCGGTTGAGGCTGTCATGATAGGCGTCGAAGTCCTCGATCGGCTTCTTGGCGACCCCCGATTCCATTGCCGCCCGGGCCACCGCCGGCGCGATACGCAGGATCAGTCGCTGATCGAACGGATTGGGGATGATGTGCTCGGGCCCGAAAACCGCAGGCGCCCCCGACGGCGACACTTCCAGTCCCGGATCATGCGCCAGCTTGGCGATGGCGCGCACGGCCGCGAGCTTCATCTCCTCGTTGATCGTCGAGGCATTGACGTCCAGCGCCCCGCGAAAAATGAACGGGAAGCACAACACATTGTTGACCTGGTTCGGATAATCCGACCGACCCGTGCACACCATGGCATCGGGACGGACCTCCTTTGCCAGTTCCGGTATGATTTCGGGGTTGGGATTGGCCAGCGCCAGGATCAGCGGCTTGGGCGCCATCTTGACCAGCATTTCGGGCTTGAGCACACCCGCCGCCGACAGGCCTAGAAAGATATCGGCTCCATCGATCACCTCGGCAAGGGTAGTAGCCTCGCTGACCCGGCGGAATTGCCCACGCCATTTGTCGTTAACATCATTGCGCTTGTGCGTAACCAAACCGTCCTTATCGGCTACCCAAATGTTCTCATATCTGGCCCCCAAAGCCACGAGAACGTTGAGGCAGGCAATTGCCGCGGCCCCTGCCCCAGACGTACAGATTTTGACCTCGTCGATGCGCTTGCCTGCCAGTTCCAACCCGTTCAGCACTGCGGCGCCCACGATGATCGCCGTACCGTGCTGGTCGTCATGGAATACCGGAATGCTCATCCGCTCGCGCAGCGCTTCTTCGATCTCGAAGCAATCGGGCGCGCGGATGTCCTCGAGGTTGATGCCCCCAAAGGTCGGCCATAGCGGCGCCACCGCCTCGATGAACTTCTTGGGATCGATCTCGTCGATCTCGATATCGAACACATCGATGCCGGCGAACTTCTTGAACAGGACGGCCTTGCCTTCCATCACCGGCTTGCTCGCCAGCGCCCCGATATTGCCCAGGCCCAGCACGGCCGTACCATTGGAAATCACGCCCACCAGGTTCTGCCGCGACGTGTAGAGCGAAACGGCGTCGGGCGTTTTGGCGATCTCTTCACAGGGCGCCGCAACGCCCGGCGAATAGGCCAGCGCCAGGTCGCGCTGGTTGCCCAGAGGCTTGGTGGGCTGGATTTCGAGCTTGCCCGGCTTGGGAAACTGATGGAAATGCAGTGCTGACTCGCGCAAGGCATTGCGCTGTTCATTGATGTCCGACGACACTGCTGCCTCCCGATGCGCGCAATCTTGCCGGCGTTGGTGCCACCATTCAGCCCGCAAGGAAAGAAGATAAAACGGGCGCCCGGATCAGGCGGCGCTGGCAACGACGGCATCGATCCGGCGACGCGGCTCCTTGGCGGCATGCAGCGCCAGCGCCAGTTCCTTGTAGGCGCCGATCTTGAGCGCCGGCGCGAAGATGAAGCCCTGCGCATGCAGCACGCCGCGCGCCCGCAGATACAGCGCCTGCGCCTCGGTCTCGACCCCTTCGGCCACCACTTCGCAGTCCAGATCGCGCGACATGGCGATCAGCGCATCCAGCACCGGCACCTGCGTGGTGCCCGGCTTGATCATGTCCACGAACACCCGGTCGATCTTGATGATGTCCAGCCCCAGCGTTTGCAGATAGGCCAGGTTCGAATGCCCCGTGCCCGCATCGTCCATGGCAAGGCCCGCGCCCAGGGCATGCAGCCCGGCAATGACGCTGTTGGCCTGCGCCGAATTGGCTAGCGGCCGGCGCTCGGTGATTTCGAACACCAGTTGGCGGAACCCGATGCTGGAGCCGCCAAAGATTGCCTGCACATCCTCCACGATGTCGCCGTCGCGGAAATGGCCCTCGAACAGGTTGATCGAGATTTTCATCTCCGGCATCGTCTTGCACAAGACGCCCAGATCCGCCTTGACCTGCTGCATCAGCGACAGCGTCATGGGAATGGCGAGCCCCGTTACTTCCGCATAGTCGATGAACGCGCCGGGCGGCACCACCTGCCCGTTGCGCTTTTCCCAGCGGCACAGCACTTCGCAACCCACCAGCTCGCCCGTCTTGAGATTGATCACCGGCTGGTAATACGGCTTGATCTCATTGCGCGAGATGGCCCGCTCCAGATCGAACGCCGGCACCGCCGAGCGCCGCGCATATTGCAGCGACAGCAGCAGAAAACTCGCCCCGGTCAGGCAAGCGATGATGGTAAAACTGACATCGAGGTCGGCATAGCTCGCCCGCACCATGGCGAACGGCACGCCCCATTCCACCATGATCGGCAACTCGCCGGCGAATGTCTTGGCATAGATGAACTCGGCGCTCGTCGTGCGGCGGTCGAACGCGGTGGGATCACCTACCGTCAGGATGGTGGTGCCATCGGTCAAGGCCACGCGCAACAGCGCCGCCGTGCTCATGGCGTCCGATAGCCCCGCCTGTGTCTGGCCGAGCAGCGGCACAAAGGCCGACACCCGCCGCGTCTGCCCGAAGGCCTGCGTGATCTTGAGGGCCGGCATCGCCATGTCGCCGAACTTGACCACGGTGATGGTCTCGGTTTGGCCTGGCATTGGCAGGCTCGCCGACAGTGGCGAGTAGCGCAGCGTCTGCCCGAAAGCGTCGCAATATTGTACGCCATCGGCATTTTCGACCAGCACCTGCTTGATGGTGAGGCTGGCCTCGATTTCGTGCTGGACATTGGCGATGAAGGTGGGCGTACACAGCGACGGACTGTCCGCCAGAATACGGCGCAACGCGGTTATCGCGCCATCCGCACCGATTTCGATCTGTGAAGTGACGGCGCCAACCGACTGCTGTACAATGTCCTTCTCTTTCACCCGGACATAGGCGTCCAATAGATAATCCACGGCGACGATGGGCACGAACGCCAGAATGGCGCCCAGCAGCATCAGGATGTGGTTATAGCGGGATGGCAACGCACGAATCCATCGGGGCGGGTCGACCCCTTTGGAGTATCAAGCAGCGTTTAACGCATCATTAATGCTGATTAACTGGCGGAAAGGGTTGGCACCATGCCTGTGCCGCTGAACCTAGTTTTCCCTACAAAGAGCCACATTATATAGCTGGGTCATTCCCGCGTTCCCGGAAACAACACCATGTGTAGCGCAAGCTCGATCAGCCGAACCGTCACTTGTCCTGCACATTCAATCGCAGGTTGAGCTCGCGCAACTGCTTGGCCGATGCCGCGCTGGGCGCGCCCATCAACAGGTCTTCGCTCTGCTGATTCATCGGGAATGCCGTGACTTCACGCAGATTGTCTTCATGGGCCAACAGCATGATCATGCGATCAACGCCCGGAGCGATGCCGCCATGCGGCGGGGCCCCGAGTTCGAAGGCGCGCAACATGCCGCCAAACTTATCCTCCAGGTCGTCGTTTGAATAGCCGGCGATCTCGAAAGCCTTGCGCATGATATCGGGCCGGTGGTTACGAATTGCGCCGGACGACAGTTCATAGCCGTTGCAGACCGAGTCATACTGATAAGCATTGATGGTCAGCGGATCCTGCGTCAGTAGCGCGTCCAACCCGCCCTGCGGCATCGAAAACGGATTGTGGGAGAAATCCACCTCCTTTTCTTCGTCCATCCACTCGAACATCGGAAAATCAACGATCCAGCAGAACGCGAACTGCTCGAGATCGACCAGACCGAGATCGGTACCAGTCTTCGTGCGGGCTTCGCCGGCAAATTTGTAGAACTTCTCCGGGCGGCCACAAACGAAGAACACGGCGTCGCCGTCATCCAGGCCAAGCTGGGCTTTGATGGCAGCAGTGCGCTCTTCGCCGATGTTCTTGGCGATCGGACCAGACCCTGCGCCATCCTTGAAGAAGATGTAGCCGAGGCCTGGCTGGCCCTCGCCCTGCGCCCAGGCGTTCATCCGATCGCAGAAGGCACGGCCGATCGGCTCGGCGCCGGCCTTGTTCTTGGCGGGGATCGCCCAAACCTCCACCTTGGCATCGGCTTCGATCTGGCTGGCGAACACCTTGAAACCCGAACCGGCAAAATGCTCGGTCACCGCCTGCATTTCGATAGGGTTGCGCAAATCCGGCTTGTCCGAACCATACTTGCGGATGGCATCGGCATAAGGAATGCGCGGGAAGGTCTGCGTTACGCGCCAACCATTGGCAAATTCTTCGAACAGGCCGCGCAATACCGGCTCTATGGCCTGAAAGATGTCTTCCTGCTCGACAAAGCTCATCTCGATATCGAGTTGGGTAAACTCGACGGCGCGGTCGGCGCGGGCATCTTCGTCGCGGAAGCACGTGGCGATCTGGAAATAGCGATCAAACCCGGCGATCATCAGGAGTTGCTTGAACAATTGAGGCGACTGCGGCAGCGCATAGAACTTGCCCGGATGCACGCGCGATGGCACCAGGAAGTCGCGAGCGCCTTCCGGGCTGGACGCCGTCAGCGCCGGCGTCTGATATTCCATGAAGCCCTGCTGCACCATGCGGCTCCGCAACGACGAGATGACCTTGGAACGGAGCACAATATTGCGGTGCAGCCGCTCACGGCGCAGGTCCAGGAACCGGTACTTGAGCCGCACGTCCTCGGGATATTCCTGGTCCCCGAACACCGGCATCGGCAGTTCGGCGGCAGCCCCGAGAACTTCGATAGCGCGCACATAAACTTCGACCATCCCCGTGGGCAGGTTTGGGTTGATTGCGGCGGCGTCGCGCAGCTTTAGTTCGCCATCGATCATGATCACCCATTCGGACCGGACCTTCTCGGCATCCTTGAATGCGGGAGAGTCGGGATCAATCACGGCCTGGGTCAGCCCATAGTGATCGCGCAGATCGATGAAGAGTAGCCCGCCATGGTCGCGAACCCGATGCACCCAGCCGCTGAGGCGAACATCCTGGCCGGCGTCGGCTGCCGTCAACTGTCCGCAGGTATGGGAACGATAGCGATGCTGTGTCATGTCGTAACCGTGGAAAAAGGCCGGAATCTTGGCGCGAAAAGCGCATGGGTGACTCCACTTGTCAAGCAGCGCGACCCCTACCGCCGCCCTGCGCGCGCCGAGCCGACTAACCAATTCCGATAGCTTAACAAATCCCTTCTGGAGTGGAACTGCCGCACCTGCTAGGAAGAAATACGACGATTTTGAGACGGAAGCCGGTATGGACCTCGTTATATCCACAGACGTGCTCGCGGCCTTTTGCGAGCGCGCCGCACAGTTCGATTTTGTAACCGTCGATACCGAATTCCTGCGCGAGACCACCTATTGGCCCAAGCTGTGCCTGATCCAGGCCGCGACGCCCGAGGAGGTCATTTTGATCGACCCATTGTCGCCCGGCGTTGATCTGTCGCCCTTTTTTGTACTGCTGGCCGATCCCAACGTGACCAAGGTTTTTCACGCCGCCCGGCAGGATATCGAAATCTTCGTCAAGCTGACCGGCAAGGTGCCGGTTAACATCTTCGATACCCAGATCGCCGCCAGCGTCTGCGGCTTTGGCGACAGCGTTTCCTATGACAATCTGGTGCGCTCGATCACCAATGTCGAACTGGATAAGTCGTCGCGTTTTACCGATTGGTCGGCCCGCCCGCTCAGCGAAAAGCAGCGTCTTTATGCCGCCGCCGACGTCACCCACCTGCGCGACATCTATCTCGAACTGCGCCGGCAGGTTGACGCCACCAAGCGCTGGGACTGGGTCGAGGACGAGCTGGGCGTGCTGCGCAATATCGACACCTATGTCATCCAGCCTGATCAGGCCTGGGAACGCCTCAAGCTCAAGATCAATCGCCCGCGCGATCTGGCGGCGCTCAAGCTGTTGGCCGGCTGGCGCGAAAAACGCGCCCAGGACGGCGACCAGCCGCGCAGCCGCGTGCTCAAGGACGATGTGCTCTACGAACTGGCGATGCAGCGCCCGCTGACCCCCGATGCCTTCGACAAGCTGCGCGCGGTCCCGCGCGGTTTTGGCCGCAGCGCTGCCGCCGGCGAAATCATGAGCATCCTGAAGCAAGTTGAGGGCCTCGACAAATCCGATCTACCCCATTTGCCCGACCGCTATCGTGGCCCCTCGCCCAAGGGCGCCGTCGGCGACCTGATCCGGGTGCTGTTGAAATCGGTCGCTGATCAACATGGCGTTGCCGCCCGCATCATCGCCACGTCCGATGAAATCGACGCGCTGGTGCTCGATGACGATGCCGATGTGCCCGCCCTCAAAGGCTGGCGCCGCAAGCTCTTCGGCGACAAAGCGCTCGACATCAAGCACGGCCGCGTTGGCCTCGTTGCTACCCGCAAGGGCGTGATCGAATTCGCCGTGAAGGACACCACACCGGCAGAGTAGCCAGAGGGAAGCTGCTGGTTACCGTGTCGAAGTCATGCTGCTGGTGGCTGACCCTGACGGCTAGCCCACCCGCACTTTCGCGCTCTTGTGGCCCGCGATGCCGGCGAATTGCTCCAGCCGGCCTTGCAGATGCTCACCGTCGAGAAACGCCAGGTCCTGCGGCAGCACCAGCACCAGCGTATTGCCCTCGATCAGGAACCGGATACGCGGCAGGATGCCCGGCATCGCTGCCGTCATCGGATAGGCCACGCGAAACAGCGCGCCGATCAGCCGGGCCCGCCGCGATCCTTCCGCGCCCGCCAGCCCCACGAGCGGCTGTGTCACGCCCTTGAGCTTGAGCCCATTGTAACGCACGGCGATCACATGGGCCAGAAATGCCCGACCGGCATGATCGACACCGGTCAGCGACCCATGCGCCACCGCGTCCGCACTTTGCAGACCGCGATAGTCAGGATGCGCTCGCCAGCCGATATCGGCCAGCAGGCACGACACCTGCCGCAGCCGGGTCTGCTCGGCGGTTTCGGTAACCCCCGCAACCGCCAAATACTCACTGCTGAATTCGATCAGGTCGCTGGCATGGGCCGGCGAGCGCGACCGCAGCACCGAAAGCTCCTCTGCGCCCTGGATCAGCGGATCGATCCCCTGTTCCCTCCGGTCGAGCAGGCCGTACAAAAACCCTTCGCGAACGCCCAAAGCGGAAAACACCACGCTGTCGAACTGCCCGGCCCGCAGCACTTCGGCCAGCACCACGGCGCCGAACGGCACCAGGTCGCGCCGCGACGAACTGACGCTGTCCGAACCCGGATAGGTCTTGAGCGACCCGGCCGCCACGATCTCGTCGCACAGCACGACCATGTCGGCTGCCGCGACCTCGTAGTGCTGCACCATATGCAGCGGATAACGGCGTTGCACTTGATGCAGCTTGGCCAGCGACCGCCACGTGCCGCCGATGGCCGCGAATGCCCCGCCCCCGCTGTTTGCCAGCGACGAGCCCGCCAACCGCTCGCGCACGATCTCGACCGCCTTGGCCGGCGAGCCGCCGCTATCGTCCTGCAGCCGGATCACGCCCAGCTCGAAGGTTTCCCCATTGGTATCGGCGCCCCCGGTAATCGCGGAAAGCTCCAGGCTCCCCCCGCCCAGGTCACCCACCATCCCGGCGAAATCGGCGATACCGGCCGCCACGCCAAGAGCCGCGAAATGAGCCTCCTGCTCACCGCTGAGCACTTGCACGCGAGATTCGATGATGGCTTCAACCGCCGCTACGAATTCCCGCTTGTTGGCCGCATCGCGTACCGCCGATGTGGCCAGCACATGAATTTTTCCCACCCGCATCATCCGCGCCACCAGCGCAAAACGCTTGATAGCCGTCAGCGCCCGCTCGACATTGGCATCGGCCAGCCGCCCGGTTTGCGCGATGCCTCGCCCCAGCGAGCACGCCGATTTCTCGTTATAAAGCGGCGTCAGCGCCCGGGCATGCCGCTCATAAACCACCAGCCGGACCGAATTGGAGCCGATATCCAGCACCGCCACGGGTCGGGCGCCTTTTATTCGCCCCTGCGCCGTTGGATCGGCATCGACGCCCCAGAAGGAATTCAATCGAAGCCCTCGTCACCCTCGTGCAGGCCCGCGCTGCCGCGGCCCGAAAGCGATGGATTGGTCATGAAATAGTCGTGGGCGTTAAAGGGTTCATCCCCCTCGGCCATGCGAATCCGGTGCGAGCTACCATCCGGCAGCACCTCCCAGCTCTGCTGGTTGTCCTTGAGATAGGCAACCAGAATGCGGTCCAAAATCTGCTTATGCACGGTCTTGTTGAGGATCGGCACCATAACCTCGACGCGCCCGTCCAGGTTCCGTCCCATCAGATCGGCCGAGGAGATATAGACCATGGCACGCGGCGATGGCATCGCCTCGCCATTGCCGAAGCAGTAGATGCGGCTGTGTTCGAGGAACCGGCCAACCACCGACTTGACGCGGATATTGTCTGAAAAGCCCGGGATACCGGGCCGCAAGCAGCAAATGCCGCGCACGATCAGATCGATCTTCACCCCCGCCTGGCTGGCATCGTACAGCCCGTCGATGATCTGCGGATCGACCAGCGAGTTCATTTTCAACAGGATGCTGGCCGGCTGGCCGGTGCGGGCGAATTCGATTTCGCGCGCGATGCTGTCCATCAGCGTCTCGCGAAGATTGACCGGCGAGACCGCGATGGTCTCCAGTTCCGTCGGCCGCGCATAACCGGTGATGAAGTTGAACACCCGCGCCACGTCCCGCGTGATCGCCGGATCGATGGTGAAATAGCTGAGATCCGTGTAAATCTTGGCCGTGATCGGGTGGTAATTGCCCGTCCCGATATGGCAATAGCTGACCAGCTTGCCCTTTTCGCGGCGCACCACCTGGCTGAGCTTGGCGTGCGTCTTGAGCTCGATAAACCCGAACACCACCTGCGCCCCGGCGCGTTCCAGGTCGCGTGCCCAGCGGATATTGGCTTCCTCGTCGAACCGCGCCTTGAGCTCGACCAGGCACGTCACCGACTTGCCTGCCTCCGCCGCGAGCACCAAAGCCTTGATGATCGGGCTGTCGGCCGAGGTGCGGTAAAGCGTCTGCTTGATCGCCACCACATCCGGATCACGCGCCGCCTGGATCAAAAACTGCGCCACCACGTCGAAGCTTTCGAACGGATGATGCACTAGGATATCCTTAGCCCGGATCGCAGCGAAATTATCGCCGCTGTAATCGCGGATGCGTTCGGGGAACCGCGCGTGATAGGGCGTGAACTTGAGGTCCGGCCGGTCGACGTCGCAAATCTTGGCCGCATCGGCGAGCCCGAGGAAGCCCTGCACCTCAAAGATATCGCCGTCCTTGACGCGCAACTGCTCGCTGATCTGGCGCTTCAGCGCCCGAGGCATGGTGCTTTCCACCTCGAGCCGGATCACCTGCCCGCGCCGGCGCTGGCGCAGCGCCGTCTCGAACTCGATCACCAGATCGGCTGCTTCGTCGTCGATTTCGATTTCGCTGTCGCGGATCAGTCGGAACGCACCGGAGCCGACCACCTCATGGCCGGGAAACATTTTGTGAAAGAACAGCTTGACCAGCGTATCGATGGTCACGACTTCGCTGCGGCCCTCCGATACCAGCCCGCCCGGCAGATTGATGAACCGGTCGAGATTGGACGGTATGCGCACCAGTGCTGTCAGCGGCTGGTCATGGTTGGGTCGGTTCAATTCAAACGCCAGCGCCAGCCCAAGATTGGGAATAAACGGAAACGGATGCGCCGGATCGACCGCAATCGGCGTCAGCACCGGGAAAATTTCTTCGCGGAACAGCTTGGACAGGTAATCGACCTGGTCGGCGCTCAGGTCATCGGCCTCGTGGATCACCACGTTCTGCGCGAACAATTCCTCGCGCACCGTCTGCCACTGATCCTGCTGCTCCAGTTGCAGGTGCTGGGCCAGCGTGCCGATTTCCTCGAGCTGCTCGGCGGGAGTCAGTCCATCGGCGCTCTGCTTGGATAGGCCAGCACGAGTCTGTCCCTTGAGGCCCGCCACCCGCACCATATAGAATTCGTCCAGGTTATTGGCGGAAATGGACACGAACCGCAGCCGCTCCAGCAGCGGATGATGGACATTGCCCGCCTCCTCCAGCACCCGCATGTTGAACTGCAGCCAGCTCACTTCCCGGTTGACGAACCGGGCCGGACTTTTGCGCAATTCCTCGATATCGGGCGTGCTCACATCGGCTTCGGCGATTTCGCTGATCTCATTCATCGTTTGCTTCGTCCTGGTCGTCGTCCTGGTGCGCATGACCTCGCGCGATCCTGCGGCGGTCGAGCGCATCTGCGGCAATGCTGCGGGTAATGGCGGTTCCTTTGGCCAGCGCCAGTCGATCCATGAGCTCGGCCAGGATCACGGCTTCCTCGGTGGAGCGTTCCATCCGCGCCACCAGATAGCCGATGATCTTTGGATCGACAGCGATCTGGCGGTCCCCAAACAGTTTCACGAACATCTGCGACAATTGCATGTCATCGCTCATTGCCACGCTGAACACGGTCGCGCGCCGCGCCCTTGAGCGCACATCATCGGTGCTGAATGGCCATTGCGCAACCTCATCCCGCGCGGTCATCAGCACCGCCCGGTTGTCGCGCATCGCCTGGTTCAATAAATGGAACAGCCCAGCCTCGTTATAACCGGCGCGATCGACATCCTCGATCACCAACGGCGTTTGCCCACCCTCGCGCGCCAGTCGCTCCAGCGCGTCCACTCCGGCAAAGGCCGCGCCACTCCGATCCGCAAAAATCCGGGCCAGATGCGACTTGCCCGATTTGGCCGGCCCCAGCACCAGCGTCAGCGGATCGCTCCATTGAGGAAAGGCCATGATGCGGCCGTGCGCCAGGGCATTCCCCTCGCCGACCAGGAAATCACCCTCGCCATGCGCCGCGACATGGCCAAACGCCAGGGGCAATTGGCCCGAAACCTGATCGTTCACCATTGACTCAGATCGTTCCAGGATCGCCGCCGGAACCATTGGACCCCAGGTAAAGCGCGCTTTCCTTGTACTTGCGCACGCCATAGCGCACCAGCACCGAGGCGATGGCAGCCATCGGCACGGCCAGCAACAGGCCGATAAAACCGAACACCGCGCCCAGGGCGAGCAGCGCGAACATCATCCAGACCGGGTTGATATTGATCGAGGAGCCCACCAGCTTGGGATACAAGATATTGCCCTCGATGAACTGCCAGAACAGGAACACGCCGGCAACGATGCCCACCATCAACAGATCGCCCGAAAACTGCACGATGGCGATGCCCACCGATAGGCCAATGCCCAAGACGGCGCCGACAAAGGGGATAAAGCTCATCAAGCCCGCGATGAGCCCGACCACAAGCCCGAAGTTGAGCCCGATCACGCTCAGGGCCGTGGCGTAGAACGCCGCGTCGATCAACAGCACGCCGCCCTGCCCCCGGATCACGCCCGCCATCGACTTGTCGATATCCTTGAGGATCGTGTCGATCTCGCCTTTATGGTCCTTTGGCAACAGCCCTTCGATGCCGCGAACCATGCCTTCCCAATCGAGCAGCAGGTAGAAAGCGACCACGGGCGTCAGCACGGTGAAGCCTATGACGGCCGCGCCGGTGAGCCCGATATTGACCAGTTCACCCGGCAAGGTGGCGATGAAACCAAGCGCCTGCCGCGCCAGTTCGTTGATGCTGGCCTGCAATTGGGCCGCGCGCTCCGGCCCGAGCCATTCATTGATTTGAGGAGACCAGCGCGCGACCAAGGCTTGCAGGTCGCCGACATATTGCGGCATGCGCTGGATCAACCCGATGACCTGCTGGCCGATCAGCGGCACGAACATGGTGAAGATGCCGAGCACAATGGCGATCACGCTCAGCAACACGATCGTGGTGGCCCAAGGGCGGTTGATGCGCCAGGCCTGCAACTGGTTCACCAGCGGATTGAGCAGATAAGCCAAGGCGGCCCCGACGATAAAGGGGAGCAGGATGGCGCGGAACACCCACAGCACCAGCACCAGGGCAGCCAGCAGGCCAATCCAGATCAGGACTTGATTTCGCAGTGTCATGCGGCGGGCAACCCTTGCTTCGGTTCAGTGGAGAAGCTATCAGGCCTCGTAGCGGCCAGCGCCTGAAACTTCAACTGCTTGAAGTTTAGAACGCGCAGTTGCGCCCGGTTTCCCCAATTGGCATTGAGGCCCATGTCCGACCCGCAAAACCTGCCATCAAACGGGCTCTCATACAAGCAGGCCGGCGTCGATATCGATGCCGGCAACGCCCTGGTCGAAGCCATCAAGCCTGCCGTGCGCTCCACGCGCCGCCCCGGTGCCGATGGCGAAATCGGCGGTTTCGGCGGCCTGTTCGACCTCAAGGCCGCCGGCTTTATCGATCCGGTGCTGGTTGCCGCCAATGACGGCGTCGGCACCAAGCTCAAGATCGCCATTGATACCGGCAACCACGCCACGATCGGGCAGGACCTGGTGGCGATGTGCGTCAACGACATCATCGTTCAGGGCGCCGAGCCGCTGTTCTTCCTCGATTACTTTGCCACGGGCAAACTGGATGTCGCCCAGGGCACGTCCATCGTCAACGGCATCGCTGAAGGCTGCCGCCTGGCCGGCTGTGCCCTGATCGGCGGCGAAACCGCCGAAATGCCCGGCATGTACCACGGCAACGATTATGATCTGGCCGGCTTTGCCGTCGGCGCCGCCGAGCGCGGCACGCTGCTGCCGCGCCCCGACATTGCCGCCGGCGACGTGCTGGTCGCCTTGGCTTCCTCGGGCGTGCATTCCAACGGCTATTCGCTGGTCCGCCGCATTGTCGAGCTATCCGGCATCGACTGGTACATGGACGCCCCCTTCGCCCCCAGCCAATCGCTGTCCGATGCACTGCTTACGCCCACCCGCATTTACGTCAAGCCGCTGCTCTCCGCCCTCAAGGCTGGCATGGCCATCAAGGCCCTGGCCCATATCACCGGCGGCGGCTTCATCGACAATATTCCGCGCGTCCTGCCCGACCACCTGGCCGCCAAGATTGATCTTTCCGGCATCACCGTACCACGAGTATTCGGCTGGCTCGCCCGCGTCGGCGGGATCGGCGAACGCGAAATGCTGCGCACCTTCAATTGTGGCGTCGGCATGCTGGCCGCCGTGGCCCCAGAGGACGCCGACAGGCTCGTCGCCCACCTCAACGCCGCCGGAGAAACCGCCGCCATCGTCGGCGAGCTGACCGAGCGGACGGACGAGCCAGTGACGTTCCGGGGTAAATTGGCCCTGTGAACCGCAAACGCGTCGCTATCCTGATCTCGGGTCGTGGCTCCAACATGCAGGCGCTGATCGAGGCTGCCAAGGCGCCGGACTACCCCGCCGAAATCGTCGGCGTTCTATCGAACCGTGCTGCAGCACCAGGCCTAGCCCTCGCTGCACGCCAGGCAATTGCCACGGCGTCGCTGGCGCAAAGCCAGTTTCCAAGCCGTGAGGACTTCGAAGACGTTCTGACCCGTGTGCTTGAGAGCTGGGAGGTCGATATCGTCTGCCTTGCCGGTTTCATGCGGATTTTGAGTGCACGGTTCACGCTCCGCTGGGCCGGCAGGATGATCAATATCCACCCCTCCCTGCTGCCACGCTATAAAGGCCTGGATACCCACGCCCGCGCTTTGGCCGATGGCGCCACCGTGCATGGCTGCACCGTCCATTTCGTAACGCCCGGCCTCGATGAAGGCGCCCCGATACTGTCGGCGCAAGTTCCGGTCCTTCACGGTGACTCCGTGCAAACACTGGCCGATCGCACTCTTGCCGCCGAGCACCGCATTTATCCCGAAGCGCTAAGGCTGTTGGCCGAGGGGAAGATCAGCCTGCCCTGACGGCCACGCTCGTCATGCGCCCGTCCATTTGGGGCGGGATATCAGGCCGGATTTAGCCGGTGGTACGGCCGCCAGTCCCTAGAAATGCCGCACCAAACCAAGGCAACCGGCGACGCGAACGACCTTGGTTGAATGACTTGATATGATGGCTCCCATCGGCAAAATCGGTTCGACCCGGACTCGGCGCCCGGATAGTTTACGAGCTTGGGAGAAACGACATGGCGCCGCGCAATTGGTTCTGGATAATTCTGCTGGGCGCCATCTGGGGCTGCTCGTTCATTTTCAATGCCATACTCATCCGCGAGATCGGGCCGCTTTGGGTCACATCCCTGCGCGTGGCGATCGGAGCGCTCGGCTGCTGGTCGGTGATGATCGTGCTTCGCAAACCCTTGCCAGCCGATCCGGTGCTGTGGTTCAAGCTCTGCGCGCTCGGCGTTCTGGCCTACGCCGTTCCATTCGCTCTGTTTCCCCTGGCGCAGGCCAATCTCGCCAGCGGCGTCGCCGCCATCGTCAACGCGCTAACGCCGATCATGACGGTGATCGTCAGCCATTTCTGGCCGGGCGGCGAAAGGGCCAATCGGGCCAAGGGCGCCGGAATCGTGTTGGGCTTTGCCGGGGCCACGATCCTGGCTTCGCCCGCGCTGTCGTCGGGTGGCCAATCCGAGCTCTGGGCGGTTGGTGCCTGCCTCCTCGCAACGCTGTGCTATGCCGTTTCGCTCAACATCACGCGCAGTTTTCGCTCCGTCGAGCCGACGGCCCTGGCCGCCATCGCGCTGACCGGGGCCACGATCGTCTCGACCCCGCTGGCACTGGTGGTCGAAGGCATTCCTGTCATGGCCCGAACCGAGACCTGGCTTGCCGTTCTGGCCATCGGGCTGCTCTCCACCGCTTTCACCTTCCAGGTCATGTACCGCGTTCTGCCGCGCGTCGGCGCCACCAATTTCGCCACGACAACGTTCATCGCCCCCATTTCGGCGATTGTCCTCGGCGTAATGCTACTCGGAGAAACCGTGCCGCCGATCCAGTTGCTTGGCATGCTTGTGGTCTTTGTCGGCCTTCTGCTGATCGATGGCCGCCTGCTCGCCATGCGCCGCAAGCTCGCGGCCTGAACCGGGAAGAACCTTGATTCCAACGCTGACGCACGTTCCGTTCTGCGCTAGGCTTGGTGAGCAGGAGCGAGAACCACCCATGTTTTTGAAGACGATTGCCGCCGATGAAGCCACCGGCGAAGTCGCCGATATCTATCGCGGCGAAGTGGCCAGTATCGGCTTGCTTATGGCGGCGACGCAATGCTGGACGGCGCGCCCCGACATGCTGCCGATTTTCGAGCACTTTTTTGGAGCGGTGAAGGCCAATTTCTCGCTCGGAACGCGCAACTGGCGTCTCATCACCTTCATCGCCGCCAAGCAGGTGCCCTCGACCTATTGCACCCATGTCTACGCCCGACTCCTACTTGCCGATTTGGGCTCCAAAGCGATGGTCCTGGCAGTCCAGCGCGATTTCCGCACCGCCGGTCTGGATGTAAAAGCTGTCGCCATGCTCGCCTATGCAGAGCAGATCGCGCGCGACGCCTCAAAAATTACCCAGAAGGACATCGATGCGCTGCGCGCCCTGGCGTTTAGCGATGTCGAAATCGCCGACATCGCGCTCTGCGCCTCGCTCCGCTGCTTCATGAGTCGCTATTTCGATGCCGTAGGCGCCATGCCGGAACCCACGTTCCTGGACGAGGATCCAAAGTTTCGCGCGACAATGACCGTCGGCAAGCCAACCTGATTATTCGATCCCCAGCTTTTGCTTCATCAGCTCGTTCAGCGCCTGCGGATTGGCTTTGCCGCCCGAAGCTTTCATCGCCTGGCCCACGAACCAGCCGATAATCGTCGGCTTGGCCCGGACCTTTTCCACCTGGTCAGGATTTGCCGAGATGATCTCGTCGATGATCTTTTCGATCGCGCCCAGATCGGTCACCTGCTTGAGCCCGCGCCGCTCGACCAGTTCGGCCGGATCGGCACTTTTTTCCTCACCCAGGATCAGCGCCAGCACGTCCTTGGCGATCTTGGTCGAGATCGTGCCGTCGGCGATCAGGTCAGCGATGCCGGCGATCTGGGCGGGAGTCACATGCGTTTCGGCAAACGTCACGCCTTGCGTGTTCGCATAGGCCGACAGATCGCCCATGATCAGATTGACCACCTGCTTGCCGTCGCGCGCCTTGCCGCCAAACTTTACCGTGGTTTCGTAGAAATCGGCGGCTTCGCGATCCAGCGTTAGCACCATCGCGTCATAGGCCGAGACGCCATAGTCGGCGATGAAGCGCGCCCGCTTCTCGTCCGGCAGTTCCGGCAGCTTTGCCGCCAGGGCATCGATAAACGCCTGGTCGAACTCCAGCGGCAGCAAATCGGGGTCGGGGAAATAGCGATAATCATGCGCTTCTTCCTTGGAGCGCATCGAGCGCGTTTCGCCCAGTTTGGGATCGAACAGGCGCGTTTCCTGATCGATGCTGCCACCATCCTCCAGGATATCGATCTGCCGCCGCGCCTCGTATTCGATCGCCTGCCCGGCGAACCGCACCGAGTTCACATTCTTGATTTCGCAGCGCGTCCCGAATTCGCCGCCCGGCCGGCGCACCGACACATTGACGTCGGCGCGCATCGAGCCCTGCTCCATATTGCCGTCGCAAGTCCCCAGATAACGCAGGATCGTGCGCAGCTTGCTCAGATACGTCTTGGCCTCTTCGGCCGAACGCAGGTCGGGCTTGGACACGATTTCCATCAACGCCACGCCCGAGCGGTTCAAATCGACAAAGCTCATATTCGGATGCTGGTCATGGATCGATTTGCCTGCGTCCTGCTCCAGGTGCAGCCGCTCGATACCGATCTCGATCTCGCCGTCCTCTCCCATGTCGAGGACCACCCTGCCCTCGCCCACGATGGGATCCTTGAATTGGGAAATCTGATAGCCCTGCGGCAGGTCGGGATAGAAATAGTTCTTGCGATCGAAGACGCTGCGCTTGTTGATCGCCGCCTTGAGCCCCAATCCGGTCCGCACCGCCTGGCGCACGCATTCCTCGTTGATCGTCGGCAGCATGCCCGGCATTGCCGCATCCACGAACGACACATTGCTGTTGGGCGGATTGCCGAACAGCGTCGAGGACCCCGAAAACAGCTTGCTCTCGCTGGTCACCTGCGCGTGCACTTCCATGCCGATAACGATTTCCCAATCGCCCGTCGAACCGGCAATAAAGCTTTTCGGATTGGGTATGCGCGTGTCGATAAGGGTCATGGGGCGAGGCTCTTGTTCATTCCAACTTTGTCTATGGCATACCCGAGTGCTGTGGAAAACTTTTCACCACGCCAGGCGACAACGAATCCATGCCTCTGGTAAAAACCGATTGCCGCGCTGTTGCTGGCCAGCGTCTCCAACTCCGCCTGCAACAGACCTAGCGCCGCCACTTCGGCCTCCAAAGCACCAAGTAGCGTGCTGCCAACGCCTTGTCCCTGGAATGCCGGCGCGACCCAGAGGTCCGAAATGCGTTGGTCTCGGTCTTCGCATGCGCCCCATCCGGCAAGCTGCCCATCGATCTCTGCAACGAGAATCGCGTCTGGATCATCATTGCCGATCTTTTCGAAATCGGCCCGCAGTGCCGTTCGATCGGCGCGGCTATTGTCGTTGATGGCAAATTGGCTCGCCGCCCATGCTGCAAAGCCGATTGCGCCAAGCGCCTTGCCCTCTCCGGGCCGCGCTCTTCTAACGACGATCGTCAATCGGATCAGTCCTCATCCGTAACGACGCCATCGAACGGATGCAGCACTTTTTCCAGCCGTACGCTCATGAAGGGCTCGTGCGCGGCGCGTCCGTCCGGCCGCATCGCCAGAATGCGATAGCCCTGCTTTTCGTAGAACCGCACCGCCAGGACGTTGTCTGCCGGCGTCTCCAGATGCACGCGCTCGGCGCCTTCCAGCTCCAGGATCACCTCCATGCGCCGCAGCAGCATGCTGCCCAGGCCGTGGCCCTGCAGTTCGGGCATCACGAACAGATATGGAATATAGGCTCGCCGATGCGCCCGCGAACACCAGGCGACGACGATCCCGTCGACCTCGGCCACCAGGATGCGCCCCAGCGTTTCGGCGACCACCTGGGCCAGCCGGCGCTGTTCGGCCTGGCGCATGCCGGTTTGTTCGGTCAACAGCGGCAGGATGCCGCTTTCCCAGGCGCGGTAGGCGATATCGGCGAGCCTGCGCGCGTCTTCGCTTTCGGCCTTGCGGATGAAAATGCCCGCCATGACAACCTCTGTCCCTATTCGGCGCGTCGGCGCGCCGCGATGATGCCCTTCTCGTAGTTGATATTCCAGTCGATCAGGGTGCGCCAGATAAGTTCGGCCTGATCTTCGTCGAGATCAAGGGCCAAACTGCGTGTTCGTAGCTTGTCGATGATGGCTTCGATGCGAACCGGGTCGCGCGCCTCGTGCGGGTCGGTCTTGATCTGCGCCATTCGGGTCACGTAGCGATGCCGCTCCGCAAACAGCGCCAGCAATGCCTGGTCCACCCGGTCGATTTCGGCGCGAACGTCTTCTTTGGTCTGGCAGTGGGCGGGCGGCTTGGGTTCGGTCACGGCAATTCCAGTGCGGCTTTGTTGCTGTTGCTGGTTTGCACCGGCACCGCCCCAATTTCAACCGCTCCGATTGCCTAATCTGGCAAGCGTTGCATGACGGCGCTATTCTCGAGTGGCAACAAGGTTCTGCCCATGTCTACTCAGTCCGAGACCCGCTAGCGCCCCGTCCATCTGCGACGGGGCATGAGTGAACCAATCTGCCGGCGCGCGCGATGCCGCCGACGGATGACGTTTGTTCGCGGGCCGTTGGGTCAAGGCACCCCGCCCGCATTTCGGGCCAACAATCAAAATGGATATCTCTCGAGACGAACAGCGCGTGTTGCACGCGTTGGCGCAGGGCGGCCGCATTGCGCTGCTCAAAAACGACCATGGCAAGACCATTGGACTGGAGTTCTTCAGCCGCGACGGCTGGCTGATCAGCAACTGCAGCTTGCTGTTATTCCGCAAGCTGAAGGCGAAAAAGGCCATCAAGTCTACCGGCGGACAGCCTTATCGGATTACCCGCCGCGGGCTGGAACTGGTCAGGAGCGAATACGACAATCGCTGACCGTGCGGCACGTAAAAAGGCCGGGCAATGCCCGGCCTTGTCCGCATCCGCAAGCGCCGCGCTAGGGTGATACGGCTATCGTGCCAAACGCCGCTCGCAGGCTTTCGCCGGCAAAATCCTGCGCTTCCTGCGCTTCGGGCACCACGGCGGCCATGCCGAAAAATTCGTGCGTCACGCCATCCCAAAGCTGATACTTCACTTCCACACCGGCCGCGGTCAGATTATCGGCCAGCGTCTTGCCTTCCGAAGCCAGCGGATCGATTTCCGCACCGATGATCGTCGTCGGTGGCAAATCGCTCAGGTCGGCATGCACCAGGTCGAACCGCGTGTCCTTGGTATCGTCCATGCTGTTGGCATAATTTTCGACGAACCATTCGATATCCGCCTTGCCCAGCGGCGTAGCATTCTGGTTTTCGATATAGGACGGCGTATTGAGGTCAGCCCCGGCGACCGGGTAAACCGCAATCACTGCGTCCGGCGTCTGCAGTTTCTGGTCGCGCGCGGCGATGGCGACGTTGACCGCAAGATTGCCGCCGGCGCTTTCACCCGCAACCGCGATCCGGTCCGTATCGGCATTCCATTCGCCCCCGTTCTCGACCACATATTTGTAGACTGCGATCGCATCGTCCTGCGCCGCGGAAAAGCGGTGTTCAGGACCCTTGCTGTAATACGGTCCCACCACGATTGCATTGGCTTGGTTGCTGAGCGCCCGCTCGGAGGCATCGTAAACGACCGGATCGGCAATCACCCAGCCGCCGCCATGAAAATAGACGATGACCGGAAACGGCCCCTCGCCGGCCGGTGTATAGACCCGCGCCTTCAGGTTTCCCTCGGCGCCCGGAATGGTGATTTCCTTCAAGCTGCCCACGGCTTCGGGGGCTGCGCTTTCCCCCTTGTCCACCAACACGCCCACCACGGCATCCGCGGGAGTCTTTTGTAGGCGGGCTTCTTCAACGCTCAGCGTATGGACGGGCTTGGCGCCAAGCTCCATCAGCTTTTCGAGCACCATCTTCATCTCCGGATGCGCTCGTTCCATCGTGCCGCTATCGTCGGTTTCAGCCAGGTCACTGCTATCGCTGGCAGGCGCTGCAGCATCGGCGGGTGCGGCGTCCGCCGGCATCGGTTCAGGTACGGCAGCGTCCTGCGCCAACACGGAGCCGGTGAGCATAAGGGCCGTCGCGAGCGCCATCAGCGACAGCTCGGCCGGGCGAAAAAACTGGGTTTGCATTGCTTTTCTCGTCATTGGGAAAGGGGGACGCTGCCTCCTTAACGACAAGCTTCATGGGCTGTTCCCAAGCCTCCGAAACGTGAACGATCGTCGCGGTCTAGACAACTTAAGTTGCGTGGGCTTGTGTTTCCTTGAGCCGGTCTAGTGGCGCGTCACATCGCTGAGTTCGGCCGCGATATGCTCCCATTCAGCCGAAACGCTGGCTGTCGCCCGCTTCTTGCCGGCGCGGCGATACCAGTAATCTGCGTTACCCATGTCGGCCTCGATCCAGTGCATCAATGCATGCACCCAATCGAACGCCTGCACGCCTTCCATCGCCTGAACGATGGTATGCGCCTGCTCCCACTCGGGCCCGACGCGCATATTGCCCTTCTTGAGCCACCACAGCGCTTGCAGCGGCTTGCTCATGTCCTTGGGCGGCTCGGACCAGTCGAGCGAGGTAAAGATATCCACGGCCATCCAATCACCTGAAGCAGCGGCAGGTTGCCTGCCTAATGTGTTGCGCTTTGGGGCGAACCCTAGCGCACATAACGCTCATGGCCGCGCCAATCAAGGCGCCGCTGTGCCTCAATCGGGAAACACGCGCAGTCCGAACGGTCCGACCAATGCGCCAAGCTGGGACTGGCTGACCTTGACGCCGGTGAAATTGCGCGCCCGCGTCAAATCCAATCCGTTGACCACAGCGTCGCGCAGATCGGCACCCGCCATATCGGCTTCATCGATGATCGCTGCCGACAAATCGGCGCGCCGGAAGCCGGTCTTGCCCAGGCTGGTTCGCGAAAAATCCGCTTGCCGCAGGCTGCTGCCGTCAAAGTCGCAATCCTCCAGCACCACCCCACGAAAATTGGCGAAGTCCAGCGCGCAATCGATGAACCGACCCGCTACCACGCTGCTGCGGCCGCTCTTGCGCACCAGGCTTGCATCCTCGAAGTCGGCGCCCGCCGCCTTGCACCGCTCGAGCGTCACGGCATGCAGATTGGCGCCGGCAAATCGCGCCAGCGACAAGTTGCAGTCGGTGAAATGGGCGCCGCGCATCTGCGCATCGGCAAAGTCGCAGCCCTTGCGCGCCTCGCTGTCGAACAGCACGCAGCGCAGGAATTTGGTGTTGATCAGGTCCGCGCCGGCGAAACGGCAATTGAGGAAGGTAACGTCTTCGAACACGCTTTCATTCAGTTCGGCGCCGCCGAGCGAGCCGTCACGCAGCGTGCAACCGCGCAGCCGCACTTGCCCGGACGGCAGGTCGCGCCAGTCGATCTCGAACAGATCCTCGCCCTCGATGAAGGCGCCCGTCCGGATCGCATCCTCGAACGCGCCCTGCCGCATCACCACCAGCGCTTGGGCGAAAAATCCATGTCCGCGCTGCGCTCGATCACCCTTGCGGCCGCAAATAGCGTTTCCTCGTCGAACGGCTTGCCGATCAGCTGCAGGCCCAGCGGCAAGCCCCGCCCGTCCTTGCCGGCCGGCACCGCTAGGCCCGGCAATCCGGCCATGTTTACCGTCACCGTGAATATGTCGTTGAGGTACATCTTGACCGGATCGCTGGCCATGTCCTCATCGCCGATGCCGAACGCCGCCGATGGCGTCGCCGGCGTCAGGATCGCATCCACCCCCGCATTGAACGCGTCTTCGAAGTCCTTCTTGATCATCGTCCGCACCTTCTGCGCCTGCACATAGTATGCATCAAAGTAACCTGCAGACAGCACGTATGTACCAATCATGATACGGCGCTTGACCTCGCGGCCGAAGCCCGCCGCACGCGTCAGCTCGTACATGTCCGTGATGTCGCGGCCAGATACACGCAGCCCGTATTTAACGCCGTCATAACGCGCCAAATTCGACGAAGCCTCCGCCGGTGCCACGATGTAATAGGCAGGTAGCGCGTATTTGGTATGTGGCAGCGAAATGTCGCGAACCGTCGCGCCCTCCGCCTTGAACCATTCCAGCCCCTGGAGCCACAGCGCCTCGATCTCTGCCGGCATCTCGTCCATGCGATACTCGCGCGGCACCCCGATGACGAGGCCTTTCACCCCGCGCTCCACCGCCGCCGCGAAATCGGGTACCGCCAGTTCGGCGCTGGTGGAATCCTTGGGATCGAACCCCGACATCGAGGTCAGCATCAGCGCCGCGTCTTTTACGGTCCGCGCCAGCGGCCCCGCCTGGTCCAGCGACGACGCGAAAGCCACCACGCCCCAGCGCGAGCAGCGCCCGTAGGTCGGCTTGATCCCCACAGTCCCCGTCAGCGCTGCCGGCTGGCGGATCGAGCCGCCGGTATCGGTTGCCGTTGCCGCCGCGCACAGCCATGCCGCGACCGCCGCCGCCGATCCGCCCGACGATCCGCCCGGAACCAGGTTCGCATTGCTGCCCTCGGCCCGGAACGGACTGATCACCGGCCCATAAAACGAGGTTTCATTGGACGAACCCATGGCGAACTCGTCCATGTTGAGCTTGCCCAGCATCACCGCGCCGTCGCGCCACAGATTGGCGGTCACGCTCGATTCGTATTCCGGCTTGAACCCATCCAGGATATGGCTCGCCGCCTGCGTGTGCACGCCCTTGGTGCCGAACAGGTCCTTGATGCCCAGCGGAATGCCCTCCAGCGGCCCGCCCTGCCCCCGCACCAGCCTCTCGTCGCTGGCCTTGGCCATGCCAAGCGCCTGCTCGCCGGTTACCGCCACATAGGCGTTGAGCGCCGGATTGGCCGCCTCGATCGCCTCGAGATAGGCGCCGGTCAACTCCGTCGCGGTGAAGGTTTTCGCCGCCAGCCCCTTGCGGGCTTCGGCCAGGCTCAGTCTGGTCAGGTCGGTCAACGGGGCAACTCACTCAAATTTTCGCGGCACAGGTTGCAGGTCGCGTCAGGCTCGATCTCGCCAATGGCGCAGCACATCACTCTTGCCATGCCTGCACCTGGTCCAGCGTCAGCGCATCGCACCGGGTATAGATGCCGGCATATCCGTCCGTGATGGCTTCCCCACCGATATCGGCGCGCATCGATATGATCTGCATCTTGTCCTCGGGCACCTCTCCGGTATCGCCATTGGCCATGTTGATCTGCTGCGACACCGCCGTCAAAACGACAGTGTCCAGAAAATCCAGATCATAACCATGGCACCGCGCCGAGGCATAAAGCTCCACATCCTCGCTCGTCTCGGCTATCGGGGATGGATACTCGCGAAAATCCACCAGGGTACAGGCCAATTCGCCGCCAACCCAGATGCCCGTTCGCGGTGCGACCACGCTGGCCTGCAGCTCAAACAGCACGTTGGCGAAGTCGGCCTCCCCGGCTCGCTCGCACGCCGCCGGGTCCAACACATAGATCGCGTCGAACACATCCGCTGCCGTCGCCGAACCGACCCCCACCAGACAGATCGCCGTAACCAGAACCAGTTTCACGCTATCGCTTCCTCTGTACGCCGGGGGCCGCCACGCCATGGATCACTCCACCACCTTGGGCACCATGAAGAAATTGTCCTCGCTCAGCGGCGCATTGCTGACGATCTTTTCGGCATAGCCGCCATCGCTGATCACATCGTCGCGCCGGCGCAAACTCATCGGCGTCACCGACGTCATCGGCTCCACCCCGGTCACGTCCACCTCGCTCAATTGCTCGACAAACCCGAGAATCGCGTTGAGCTCGTCCTGATAGGCGGCAACCTCGCTCTCCTCGATACGGATGCGCGCCAGGCGTCCGATGCGCTTCACGGTTGCGGCGTCGACCGACATGGCTGTCTCCAGGCTTGGGAAGTGCTGCGCTTTTAACAACGGCTTTGCGCATTTGACAACGGATTAAACTTCCAGCGCCAGGCCCGGCTCCAGCGACACCAGCCCCGTCCCGTCCAATGACGTGCCGATAAGCGCGATGACCTGCTCCGCCGCCGCCTCGGGCCCCGCCACGGCAATCAGCTTGGGCCGCAGCCGCTCCAGAACCGTCGCCGCAAGCTCCGGGAGCGTCTCCGGCGCTCCCATGACGACGACCACCGCATTGCCCGTCCACCGGCCGATAGGCTCCACCGCACCCGTCACCAGCAGCAATGGCTGCTCGCCGATCGCATCCACCACGATCGCTCCCGCCCCGATTCGGTGCATCTGCACTTCGGTGTCATCGCCTGCATCCAGCAAGGCCCCTACCCGCCGCGGCATCCAATTGGCCGCAACCTGCCCCAACCCACCGTCGTCCAGCGCCACCACGCTGTCCGCTCCCGACAGCAATTCGGCCGGCTCGACCCCTTCGGGCGCCCCCGCCCCGTCGATCACCAGCATCTTGCCCCCGATATGCACCCGCATCGTGGTGCCGCCGAACCATGTTAATTTCATGCTGAAAATCCAGTCGCCAAGCCTGCCCGCAAACTATACGACGAGCCCTATGAGGCAAGAGACCGGCCGATGTCAGACGACCAATTCACCAATCCTCTCGCCGCCATTCCCCCGACCGGGCGCATCATGGGCCTGGACCTGGGCACCAAGACCATCGGCGTCGCCGTGTCCGACGGCATGCGCTATTCGGCGACCCCGCTCGAAACCATCAAGCGCACCAAATTCACTGCCGACGCCATCCGGCTGGACGAACTGATTGCCCAAAACGCCATCGTCGCCATCGTCCTGGGCCTGCCGCTCAACATGGACGGCTCCGAAGGTCCGCGCGTTCAATCCACCCGCGCCTTCGCCCGAAGCCTTGGCCAACGCATCACCCTGCCCATCGCCTTCTGGGACGAACGCCTTTCCACCAGCGCCGTGACCCGCATGATGATCCAGGCCGACCTCCGCCGCGACCGCCGCGCCGAGATCGTCGACAAACTCGCCGCCAGCTACATCCTGCAGGGCGCTCTGGACCGGCTAAGGCCGCGTTGAGACCGGCGTCTCCACAACCTCGCAATGATAACGTGCACCACGGTGAGAAACGGGGACGTGGATCGTCTCGGCGGCGCGGCTATCATAAAGGCCTTCGCATGCGTTGTAGCCTAGCCATTTAGGCCAAAGTTCGGTCCATTCGGCCACCAAGGTTCCCAAAACCAAAACGATGCCGACGACAATTCCGCCCAATAGCTGGCGCTTTAGCGCACTACTGCCGGTGATGGAGGAAGGGCTCTGTGACTCGTCTTGCATAAGGAATGACTATCACGCGGCCTAGGCAATTTCATGCAGATAGCGACTTCCATCGGCAGCACTTTGGAAATCCTCTTGCGGCGTTTCCATCCCTCCCTTAAACCCCACCAAACACCACGGATGGGAGCGCATGGCCCAAGCTTCGCCAGGCACAGCCTCGAATACTTCGCCCGCCTCCACCGGCGATTTCCCCCCATTCAGCCAGCGCCACCTGCTCTCCATCGCCGATCTCAAGCAGCACGAGATCGTCGATCTGCTCGATCGCGCCGATGCCATGGTCCCGGTCTCGCGCCAGGAGCGCAAGACGCTGCCGACCCTGTCCGGCAAAACCCAGATCAACCTCTTTTTCGAACCCTCCACCCGCACCCAGGGCTCGTTCGAGATCGCCGGCAAGCGCCTGGGCGCGCTGGTGATGAACATGTCGGTCAAGTCCAGTTCGCTCTCCAAGGGCGAGACGCTGATCGACACGGCCAGCACCCTCAATGCCATGCGCCCCGACGTCATCGTCGTGCGCCACTCCGCCGCCGGCGCCGTCGAACTGCTGTCCCAGAAGGTCGGCTGCGCCGTCATCAATGCCGGCGATGGGGCTCACGAACATCCCACCCAGGCCCTGCTCGACGCCCTCACCATCCGCCGCCACAAGGGCCGCATTGCCGGCCTCACCGTCGCTATCTGCGGCGACATCGCCAATTCCCGCGTCGTCCGCTCCAACCTGCTGCTGCTGGGCGCGCTCAACGTGCGCACCCGCGTCATCGCCCCCCGCAACCTCCTGCCCGCCGGCATCGAGGCACTGGCCACCGAGGTCTTCACCGACATGCGCGAGGGCCTGGCCGGTGCCGATGTGGTGATGATGCTGCGCCTGCAGCACGAGCGTGCCACTGGCCGCATGATCCCCTCGGTGCGCGAATACTACCGCTTCTACGGTCTCGATGCCGAAAAACTGGGCTTTGCCAAGCCCGACGCGATCGTCATGCATCCCGGCCCGATGAACCGCGGCGTCGAGATCGATCCCGCCATCGCCGATGGTGTGCAATCGGTCATCACCGAACAGGTCGAAATGGGCGTCGCCGTCCGCATGGCCGTGCTCGACGCGCTGTTGCCGGCCGGGGACCAGCCATGACACGGCCCGTCCTCATCGAAAACGCCCGCATTGTCGATCCCGCCTCCATGACCGATCGCCCCGGCGCCGTGCTGATTGAAAACGGTCTGATCACCGACAGTGTCCAGGGCGGCCCGGTCGGCGTTCCCAATGGAGCCGAGGTGATCGACGCCAGGGGGCTGATTCTCGCGCCCGGCCTCATCGACATGCGCGTCTTTACCGGCGAGCCCGGAAAGGAATACCGCGAAACCCTGCAATCGGCCGGCGACGCCGCCGCTGCCGGTGGCATTACCAGCTTCGTCATGATGCCCGACACAACGCCGGTGGTCGACGACAGCGCACTGATCGATTTTCTCATCCGCCGCGCCAAGGCCACCAGCAAGGTCAATGTTCTGCCCGCCGCCGCCATCACCAAGGGCCTCGGCGGCAGCGAAATCACCGAATTTGGCCTGCTGCAGGAAGCCGGCGCCGTTTGCCTGACCGATGGCCGTCGCTCGATCCAGTCCAATTCGCTGCTGCGCACCGCCTTCAGCTACGCCGCCAATTACGACATGCAGATCATCCATCACGTGTCCGACCACGACCTGACTGGCGACGGCGTGATGAACGAGGGCCTGTTCGCCACCGTTCTGGGCCTGCGCGGCATTCCGCTTGAAGCCGAAACCATCCCTCTCGCCCGCGACTTGCAGCTCGCCGTCCTCACCAGCACCCGGTACCACGCCGCCCAGATTTCCACCGCCTATTCGGCCTCCCTGGTCCGCGAAGCCAAGCGCCGCTCCAGAACCATCACCTGCGGCGTCTCCATCAATAATCTCTCGCTCAACGAAAACGACATCGGCCGTTACCGCACCTTCTTCAAGCTCGCGACACCCCTTCGCACCGAAGACGACCGCCGAGCTATGATCGAGGGCCTCCGCTCTGGCGTCATCGACACCATCCATTCCGATCACGACCCCCAGGACTCCGAGGTCAAGCGCCAGCCCTTCGCCGAGGCCTCGGACGGCGCCATCGGCCTCGAAACCCTGCTCGCCGCCGCCCTGCGCCTGGTTCATTCCGGCGATGTCGACCTGATGACCGTGTTGCGCGCCATGACCTTCCGCCCCGCCCAAATCCTGGGCCTGCCCTCGGGCCGCATCGCCAAGGGCGCACCAGCGGACCTGATTCTGTTCGATCTCGACTATCCCTGGCAGGTCGCCGAACGCGATTTCCGCTCCCGTTCCCGCAACACCGCCTTCGAAGGCGCCCGCCTTGCCGGCAAGGTCATGCGCACCATCGTGGGCGGTGTGTCGGTGCATACCCATACCGAATAGAATCGCGCGACCACCCCCACCTAACCTCCCCCTGCGGAGGGGGAGGAACCATTCCGTGATCTGCAACAGATCGTGCCACCACCTCAGTCTGTCCCTCCCCCTCCCAGGGGGAGGCTAGGTGGGGGTGCGCCGCCCACCAAGTCCCCCGGCATCAAACCTTCCTTCCCCTCCCTCTTGTGGAAAGGGCCAACGTGAGGGTAGTTCTTACCAACAATCGGGGGACATCGCGTGCCGGCAACCTACGTCTATTTCCTTTACGCCGCCGTCGCCGGCTATCTGTGCGGCTCAGTTCCCTTCGGCCTGTTGCTGACCCGCGCTGCGGGCCTGGGTGACGTCCGCGCCATCGGCTCGGGGAGTATCGGCGCGACCAACGTGCTGCGCACCGGCAATCGCTGGCTGGCTGCCGCCACGCTCATTCTGGATGCGGCAAAAGCCGCGCTGCCGGTGCTCTTCGCCCGCTATTTCTGGGGCGAACAGGCCGCCCTGCTCTGTGCCATCTTCGCCTTTCTCGGCCATTGCTTTCCGGTCTGGCTCAATTTCAAAGGCGGCAAGGGTGTCGCCGTGATGATCGGCTCGCTGCTGGCCCTAGCCTGGCCCGTGGGGCTGATCTTCTGCGCCGTCTGGTTGGTTATCGCCTTCGCCCGCAAGATCAGCTCGCTGGCCGCTTTAACCGCCGCTGCTACCGCGCCGATCTTTGCCTATGTCGTGGTGGATGAATGGCTGGCCGCCACGGCGGCCGTACTGGCGCTCCTGCTGTTCTACCAGCATCGCGCCAATATTGTGCGCTTGCTCAACGATACCGAACCCCGGATCGGATCGGAAAAAAAAGCCTCGACACCATGACCGCGCTGGCGCCGGGCCTGGCCCTGACGCGGTCGCAGCGCACCGCCTGGCTGCGCCTGATCCGCACTGAAAATGTCGGTCCCGTCACCTTTCGGCAATTGCTTAACCGCTTCGGTTCGGCCGAAGCCGCCATCGACGCCCTGCCCGGCCTGCTCAAGCGCACCGGCAGCACGCCGCGCATCGCCACCCAGGCGCAGGCCTAGGACGAACTGGCTGGCCTGGAGCGCTACGGCGCCCGCCTCGTCGCTACCGGCGAGGCCGACTATCCTGACTTGCTCAATTACATCCCCGCCTCGCCGCCGCTGGTCACCATGGCCGGCGGCCAGACGCTGGACTGGCAGCGCACTGTCGGCATTGTCGGCGCCCGCAACGCCTCCTCCGCCGGCATCAAGATGACGCGCACTCTGGCGCTTGATCTGGGCGAGCGCGGCTACACCATCGTGTCCGGCCTGGCCCGCGGCATTGATACCGCCGCCCATAAGACCAGCCTTGCGACCGGCACCATAGCCGTCCTCGCCGGCGGCTTCGACAAGATCTATCCCGACGAAAACATCCCCCTTGCCCATGACATTCTCGACCAGGGCGGCGCCCTGCTCACCGAAATGCCGCTGGGCTGGGAGCCGCGCGCCCGCGATTTTCCCCGTCGCAATCGCCTTGTCTCGGGCCTGTCGCTCGGCATCGTGGTGGTGGAAGCCGCCAAGCGCAGCGGCTCCCTGATCACCGCGCGCCTTGCGCTCGAGCAAAACCGCGACGTCTTCGCTGTCCCAGGCTCCCCGCTCGATCCGCGCGCCGAAGGCGGCAACGCCCTCATCCAGCAAGGCGCCAGGCTTATCACCAACGCCGCCGACATCATCGAAACGCTGGGCTCCGCCGATCCCTCCCGCAACGCCCTGTTCGATCCCGATTGGGAGCCAGATTTCACCGAGCGCGAACCCGTCGAACCGCCTAGCGATACCGACAAGGCCCGCCTCCTCTCCGCCCTCAGCACCACCCCCGTGGAGGTGGACGAGATCATCCGCCAGACCGGCCTGTCGGTCGGCGCCATGCAGATGCTGCTGCTCGAACTCGACCTCGCCGGACAAATCGAATGGTCCAGCGGCCAGCTGGTCGCCCTGCGATATAAGTAATGCGCCGTCATCCCCGACCAACCACAACGTCATTTCCGCGACCGCGGGAGCCGCATTCTTCGCGCCACGAGCAACTTCACAACTCTGGATTCCTGCCTATCGCGGCACTATCATACCCCGCCCGCACCACCTCAGGGGGAGGCTGGCGTTGCGGCATTTGGGGGAAAGCATATGCCAAGAATTTCCAATCTGTTTTTCAAGACTGCCGTCGTTTTTCTGCTCGTCGGCATCGGCATCGGCCTCAAGATGTCAATCAGCCAAAACCATGACGTCATCGGCGCCCATGCGCACATCAACCTCCTGGGCTGGGTCACCAGCGCCATTTTCGGTGGTTACTACGCGCTCAATCCGGCCAAAGCCGCCAGCGGCCTCGCCATGGCGCACTACCTCGTCTATACCGCAGGCGTGGCGATCATGGGCGTCTCGCTCTACTTGCTGCTCCAGGGCAATCTGGCGTTCGAAGGCGTCGTAGCGGTCAGCTCGCTGATAACGCTCGCTGGCGTGCTGATCTTTGCCTGGGTCCTGTTTGCGCCTGAAGGCTCCGCCGCTCGCGCTGTTCCGGCCGAGTAGCGCTTTCGCCTCCCGGTACCATCGTCCGGGAGGCATCATTTTCCTCTTTCAAAGAGAGAGCATCACGCACCCGCATTTCATCCCGTTGACACCGCCGCTCGCCTTCACCATGTTGCGCCACCTTGAAGAGTGCAGTTGCGGATTGGGTTGTTCATGAAGGTCGTGGTCGTTGAGAGTCCGGCTAAAGCCAAGACAATCAACAAATATTTGGGCTCGGGCTACGAAGTCCTGGCCAGCTTCGGCCATGTCCGCGACCTGCCGGCCAAGGACGGTTCGGTCCGTCCTGACGAAGATTTCGCCATGTCCTGGGAGGTCGACACGGCCTCTAGGAAACGTATTTCCGACATCGCCAATGCCCTAAAAGGGGCCGACGAGTTGATCCTCGCCACCGACCCGGATCGCGAAGGCGAAGCCATTTCGTGGCACGTCCTTGACGTGCTGCGCCAGAAAAAGGCGATCAGGAAGGACGTCCCCGTCCGCCGCGTGCTGTTCAACGCCATCACCAAGGATGCCGTGACCGCCGCCATGGCCATCCCGCGCGATATCGACCAGCCGCTGGTCGATGCTTACCTGGCGCGCCGCGCGCTCGATTACCTCGTTGGCTTCACGCTGTCGCCCATTCTTTGGCGCAAGCTTCCCGGCTCGCGCTCGGCTGGCCGTGTGCAATCGGTCGCTTTGCGCATCGTTTGCGACCGCGAATCCGAGATCGAAAAATTCAAGCCCGACGAATACTGGTCGGTCGAAGCCAAGCTGGCGCAAAACGGTAAGTCCTTCCTCGCCCGCCTCTACGCCGTCGATGGCAAGAAGACCGACAAGCTTGCCATCAAAACCGGCGAAAACGCTGCCGAACTCAAGGCGCTGATCGAAGCCGGCCAGTTCAACGTCGCCGCCGTCGACAAGAAGCCCACCAAGCGCAACCCCTACGCGCCCTTCACCACATCGAGCCTGCAGCAGGACGCATCGTCGCGGCTCGGCCTGTCGCCATCCCGCACCATGCAGATCGCCCAACGCCTCTACGAGGATGGGCTGATCACCTATATGCGAACCGACGCCGTGCAAATGTCGCCCGAAGGCATCGCCATGGCCCGCAGCGCCATCGGCAAGCTCTATGGCGGCGATTACCTGCCCGAAAAGGCCCGCATCTACCAGACCAAGGCCAAGAACGCCCAGGAGGCCCACGAGGCCATCCGCCCCACCGACATGTTCAAGAAGCCGGAAAACCTGCAACTCGATGCCGACCGGGCCAAGCTCTATGGCCTGATCTGGCGCCGCACCCTTGCCTCGCAGATGAAATCCGCCGAAATCGACCGCACCACGGTCGATATCGCCGTCAACGTGCCTGGCCGCGCCGTTGAACTGCGCGCCATCGGCTCGGTCGTCACCTTCCCGGGCTTCCTCGCGCTCTATGGCGTCGAGGCCAAGTCCGACGAGGAAGAGGTCGACGAGGACAGCCGCGAACTCCCCGCCCTTGCCGTCGGCGACAAGCCCACGCTGCAGGCCGTCGACATCGAGCAGCATTTCACCCAGCCGCCGCCCCGCTACTCCGAGGCCAGCCTGATCAAGAAGATGGAGGAACTCGGCATCGGCCGTCCCTCCACCTATGCCGCCACCCTGACCACGCTCAAGGACCGCGACTACGTCAAGCTCGAAGGCAAGGCCCTGCATCCCGAGGATCGCGGCCGCATCGTCACCGCCTTCCTCGAAAGCTTCTTCAACCGCTATGTCGAATACGGCTTCACCGCCGGGCTCGAGGAACAACTCGACCAGGTTTCGGCCGGCGAAATCGACTACAAGACCGTGCTGCGCGATTTCTGGACCGAGTTCTCGCGCCACACGGCCGAGATCAAGGACCTGCGCGTCACCGAAGTGCTCGACGCGCTCAATGACCTGCTGCAAGACCATATCTTCCCGCCCAAGCCGGATGGCGGAGATCGTCGCCTCTGCCCCACCTGCGGCACCGGCCAGCTCTCGCTCAAACTGGGCAAATACGGCGCCTTCATTGGCTGCTCGAACTATCCCGAATGCAAGCATACCATGCAGTTGTCGGACGCTGCCACCGGCCAGTCCTCCGAAGCAGCCGCCGGCGACGGCATCCTCGGCACCGATCCCGAATCGGGCGAAGAAGTCCACCTCAAGACTGGCCGCTTCGGCCCCTATGTCCAACTCGGCGACGGCAAAGAGCCCAAGCGCTCGTCCCTGCCCAAGGGCTGGGAACCTGCAGCCTTGACGCTCGACAAGGCCCTGCAACTGCTCTCCCTGCCCCGCGATGTTGGCCTGCATCCCGATGGCGGCCTGCCCATCGTTGCGGGCCTCGGCCGCTATGGCCCCTTCATCCTGCATGACGGCAAATATGCCAACCTGCCTGATGTCGAGGAAATCTTCACCGTCGGCCTGAACCGCGCTGTCGACCTGCTGGCTCAAAAAGCCGCTGGTGGCTTCAAGCGCGCCGGCACTGTCGCCGCCATTGCCACCTTCGAGCACGACAACGGCCCCATCACGGTCCGCGGCGGCAAATACGGCCCCTATGTCAACCAGGGTAAGATCAACGCCACCCTCCCCAAGGACCTGCCGCCAGAGGCCGTGACCCTGGATCAGGCCCTCGCCCTGATCGCCGCCCGCGCCGAGGCGACTGGCACGAAGGTGAAAAAAGCGCCTGCCAAGAAGGCCGCCGCCAAAAAGCCGGCCGCGGCAAAAAAAGCGCCAGCCAAAAAAGCAGCCCCGAAGAAGATCGTCGCCGACGAAGACGTCCCGTTCTAGCCATCGTCGAGCCGTGAGCTTGGCGATGCTCGGGTGCGAACCTGCCAGTCTCAAACCAGCGATTTCACGAAATCGGTAAAGCTCGATGCCAGCGGCACGGTGCCGAAATCGACGCTGAAAAACGCCACGCCAGGATTGTCGTAGTCCTCGCGGTAGTTGAAGCAATAGACATCGCCGCCAATGTCCGCGGCGAATGGGATGATCCCCTTGTCGATTACGCCCGTCCATGGAAGTTGAGCCGCCACGATGTTGCTGACGATCGGCGATGCCTCAAAATGCAACAGATGGGCAAGCGCCGTCACGAACCCGTTGGGCAAAACAACATTTGCGGGCACCGGCGCGGCTCCCTGATGCAGCGCGGCGATCGCCAGGAAATCGGGCGGCAAGTTGACCCGCAACCGATTCTCGGCTGTTTTGACCGCTTCGGGCGAAGCCGGATGTGGATTGCTGATCGCGCCGTCGACCCAGTCTACCATCTGATTTACGCTCCGCTTTTCCGTTCCCGGCCCGAACTAATCCCGGATTCGGGTGGTTCGCGGGCAAGCAATACGACCTGCCTCAGCCGATGACCGTCTCTATCACGCTCATCCAGTTCCTCATCGCAATCTTGCCCACCAGCGCCTCCCCATACCCCTTGTCCAACAGCGCCTGCAGCAAGATCTGCACCCCCCGCACATCTCCGATCGCGTTCGGCATCATCGCTCCATCGAAATCCGACCCCAGCGCCACCCCGTCCTCGCCCAGCGCCTCCACCAGCGCATCGACATGGCGCACCATCACCTCGATATCGGTATCGGCGATGAACTTTCCGTCCGGCCGCAGGAATCCCACGGCAAAGTTCAGCCCCACCACGCCGCCGCTTTCCGCGATCGCCGCCAATTGCCAATCCACCAGATTGCGCGCATGTGGACAGATCGCATGCACATTGGAATGCGTCGCCACCAGCGGCTTGTCGCTCAGCGCCGCCACATCGCGGAACCCGGCCGCATTGAGATGCGACACGTCCAGCATCACCCCCATGCGGTTGCAGGCCCGCACCAGGTCTTTGCCCGCATCGGTCAACCCCGGCCCGATATCGGGGTCGACATTGTGCCGGAACGGCACCCCGGTCGCGAACGCGTTCTGCCGGCTCCACACCAGCCCCAATGAGCGCAGCCCGGCCGCATAAAGCACGTCCAATGCGCGCAGATCGGTATCGATCGCCTCGGCGCCCTCGATATGGAAGATCGACGCCAGCGTCCCCGCCGCGATCGCCCCCCGCACGTCTTCCGCGCTCCGGCAAATCGCCAGCGCTCCGGCCTGCTCCAGCCGCAACAGAATAGACGCCATGCCCTGGGTCGAGGCCTGCGCATCCGCCCAGGCCAGTTGTGGCGGCAGGGTTTCCGCAAGCGCTACCGAACTTCCCGGATTGCTCTGCGCCCCGCTTGGTAGCGGCGGCGGAAATATCGCAAAGAACCCTCCCGCCATGCCACCGGCCCTGGCCCGCGGCAAATCGATATGCGCCCCCGCCATTCCTTCGATAAACGGCCGCTCCTTCTCGGTCCCCGCCGCCATCCACAGCTTGAGCAAGGTATCGTTGTGGCCGTCAAAGAATGGAATATTGGGCATGAAGAAACCTGACAAAATTATAGCGCCCATTGATATGGGCAACCGCGCCGCAGAGCCACCCGTTACCGCGACAGCTCACAAGCCCATGAATTAGCGAATCCCGCCCCGATACCCTACATATCCATCATGCCCAGCAAAAAACCTGCTCCCAGAACCCCTCGCACCTCCGGCCCCAAGCGCCCGCGCTTGGCCGCTGCCGGCGAACTGCCCACGCGCGAGCAACTGCTCGAGGCCCTGGCCAATACCGACGACATCAAGGGCAAGCGCGACCTTGCCAAGGTCTTCGGCATTCGCGGCGACCTGCGCCGCCCGTTCAAGGCCATGCTGGCCGAACTCGACGGCGAAGGCGTCATCACGCGGACGCGCAAAGCTCTGCGTCGCACCGCCGCTTTGCCCGCGGTCACCGTGCTCGATATCCCGGCTGATGCCGATCCGGAAAACCTGCACGCTTTCCCGGCCCAGTGGAACGAGGAGGAAGGCGAGCGCCCCCGCGTCGCCGTGCTGGGGGGCCGCGACGCCCGCGTGGCGCCCGCTCCCGGCGACCGGATCCTGGCGCGCATCGATGCCGGCGACGCCGATATTCCCGCCTATACCGCCAAGGCGATGAAAATCCTCGACAAACCCCGCCGCGGCCATATCGGCATCGTGCGCCTCGATAATGAAGGCGCCCGCCTGGTTCCGGTCGATCGCAAGCAAAAGGAAATGCGCATTCCCCTGGGCGATTTGCTGACCGCCGGCGAGGGCGATCTCGTCGAGGTCGAGGTCAAGCTGTCCGGCCGCCTGATGATCCCCCGCGCCAAGGTCACCGCCGTCATCGGCAATCCGGCCTCCGAAGGCGCCATCAGCCTGATCGCCATCCACAATCTGGAAATCCCCTTTCGTTTTCCCCCTTCGGTCATCCGCGATGCCGAGGAGGCCAGGGAAGCCACGCTCAAGGGCCGCGAGGATTGGCGCGACCTGCCTTTGGTCACCATCGATCCGGCCGACGCCAAGGATCATGACGACGCAGTCTATGCCCAGCCCGACGCGGACGAAAAAAACCTCGGCGGCCACATTGTTTATGTCGCCATCGCCGACGTCGCCGGCTATGTCCGCCCCGGCACTGCACTCGACCGCGAAGCCTACCTCCGAGGCAATTCGGTCTATTTCCCCGACCGAGTCGTGCCCATGCTGCCCGAGCGCATCTCCAACGATTTGTGCTCGCTTCGGCAGGGCGAGCCGCGCGCCGCACTCGCCGTGCGCCTGGTGTTCGACAAAGGCGGCAACAAGCTCGGCCACAGCTTCCACCGCATCCTGATGCGCTCGGCCGCCAAGCTCAGCTACCAGCAGGCACAAGCCGCCATCGATGGCCACCCGGACGATCAGACCGGCCCGCTTCTGGAACCCATTCTCAAGCCGCTCTACGCCGCCTACGCGGCCATGGCCAAGGCCCGCGATCAGCGCGGCCCGCTCGACCTCGACCTGCCCGAGCGCAAGATCATTCTGGACGGCAAGGGCATGGTCAAGGACATCCGCGTCCCCGAACGCCTCGCTGCCCATCGCCTGATCGAGGAAATGATGATCGCCGCCAACGTTGCCGCCGCCCAGGCGCTCGAGGCGAAAAAGACACCCCTGCTCTATCGCGTCCACGACGTTCCCAGCGCCGAAAAACTGCAGGCGCTGCGCGAATTCCTGGGGTCGCTCGACATTTCGGTCAAGAAGTCCGATGCCGTCCGCGCCAGCGATTTCAACGGCATCCTGGCCCAGGCGCGCAAGGCCGGCAATGTCGAGCAGATCTCCGAAATGGTGCTGCGCTCCCAGGCCCAGGCCGAATATTCGGCCGACAATTACGGCCATTTCGGTCTCAATCTGCAACGGTACGCCCACTTCACCTCTCCCATCCGCCGCTATGCCGATCTGATCGTCCACCGGGCCTTGGTCAAGGCGCTCGGGCTGGGCGACGATGGGCTGAGCGACAACGAAGCCCAGAAACTGCCCGGCATCGCCCAGCACATCTCCTCCACTGAACGCCGCGCCATGCTGGCCGAACGCGAAACCGCCGATCGCCTGCTCGCCCAGTTCCTTGCCGGCCAGATCGGGGCGCGCTTTGAAGGCCGCATCTCGGGCGTTACCCGTTCGGGCCTGTTCGTCCGGCTGCGCGAGACCGGCGCTGACGGTTTCATCCCCGCCTCCACCCTGGGGCAGGATTTCTACCGCTACGAGCAAGGCCAGCAGGCCATGATCGGCGACCGGACCGGCGAAAAATTCACCCTTGGTGACACGGTCACTGTGCGCCTCCTCGAAGTCGCTCCCGTGGCCGGCGCGTTGCGTTTCGAGCTGTTGTCGGAGGGCGTCCGCGTCAATGCGTCATCTGCTCAGCGTGCAACAAAGCGCCCATCCAAAAGTTACGGCTCCAAGGCGCGCGGCAGGAGGGGATAAGATGCCAGTTCAGGTCAACACCCAGCAGGATCGCAGCGTCGCGCAAGCGATGTGGCGCGGCGTCGTGTGCAAATGCCCGAACTGCGGTGAGGGCAGGCTGTTCCGC
This sequence comes from uncultured Devosia sp., assembly GCF_964244875.1. Lineage (NCBI taxonomy): Bacteria > Pseudomonadati > Pseudomonadota > Alphaproteobacteria > Hyphomicrobiales > Devosiaceae > Devosia > uncultured Devosia sp. The sequence continues at coordinate 7,852 of NZ_CAXTKA010000005.1, read as the reverse complement.
ACCTATCTCAAGGTCGTCGACACCTGCCCGGTGTGCAGCGAAAACCTGTCCTATCATCGTGCCGACGACTTCCCGCCCTATATTGCCATCATGATCGTCGGTCACCTTCTGGTAGCCCTCATGCTGCACATGGAAATGGCTTGGCACGTCAACCCCATGGTGTACCTCTATACCCTGCTGCCTCTGGCCATCATCCTGCCCCTGGCCATCCTGCCATCCGTTAAAGGCGCCATCGTTGGCCTGCAATGGGCCGCCCGCATGCACGGCTTCGATCCCGCCCATCGGGCCTGACGGTCTTGAGTGCGACTGGGCATCGGCCGGATGAAATTCAGGTCGGTACCAGTCGAAAATGGTGGTTCGAGCATCGGAGCGGAGCGCACACCAGGTCCGTAAGCACCGAAGTGCAGAAAGCCGCCATTTGCAGGCGGCTCCAACCTGAATCTCGCCGGCCGACTTGACAATCTGCGGCAAATCCGTAGGTTGCGCCCAAATTCAAGCGCTGCCCCGTTGCCGCGCCTTTGCCCTGTTAGGATTCACAAATGGCCAAAGCCGCTTCCGTCAAGATCAAGCTCGTGTCGACGGCTGATACTGGCTTTTACTACGTCACCAAGAAGAACGCCCGCACCCAGACCGAAAAACTTTCCTACAAGAAGTACGATCCGGTTGCGCGCAAGCATGTCGAGTTCAAGGAAGCCAAGATCAAGTAATCCTGGCGCCAAATTGTGTACCAAAAATCAAAAGCCCCGCATCATCGATGCGGGGCTTTTGTGTTGCTCGTGACGTGAGCTTTGGAGTGCAATTCTGGTAAACCACGCGCTCGTGGCGAAATTTAGATGCCTCCCCCTTGGAGGAGGGTGTGGCTGATCCGGAGCGGCATGTCGAAGAGGCCACTCTATCCGCTACCGGATCAGCCGCCCTACGGACCCAGGTGTTGCGGCGGACCCGGGTGACCGTAAGGAACTCTAACCAAAACACTCTAGCGTCGTGTCTTGGCGTTGAGATGACGTTTACGCCGACTCCCGGAAAACTCAAGTTAAACCGGGCCTTACGACCCGCTAATGCTTTGTTAAGTATAAGGGATAACCCTAATGGCACCGCCGCGGGTCAAGCCGCGTCGAACACGACGCGATTGCGGCCTTCGCGCTTGGCCCGATACAGCGCCACGTCGGCCCGCTTGATCAAAGTCTCGGCCGTATCGTCCACGCTCTCTTGCAGTGTCACGCCCACCGAGACGGTCACCGTCAACGGCCGCGACGCGCCCACTTCAAAGCCTCGTTCTGCCACCGCCTCGCGCACCCGCTCCGCCACCGCCTCGGCCTGGCGAAAATCGGTATCGGGCATCAGCACCACGAATTCTTCTCCGCCAAACCGGCATGCCAGGTCGACGCCGCGAATATTGCGCTTCAACCGCAGCGAAAACTCCTTCAGCACCGCATCCCCGATATCGTGGCCGTGTCCATCATTGACCGCCTTGAAGTGATCGATATCGAGCAGCATCACCGCCATGTCGCGATCCTGCGCCTGTGCCTTGCTCAGCATCACGCCCAGATGCCGGTCGAAATAGCGCCGGTTGTAAAGCCCGGTCATGTCGTCGGTCACCGCCAGCGCCATCGTGTTGTTGACGCTCTGGCGCAATTCCAGCCCATAGCGATGCCGCCGGATTTGCGTGCGCACCCGCGCCGCCAGCTCATTGCGCTCCACCGGGCGGGAGATGAAATCGTTGACCCCCAGGTCCAGCGCCCGGACCACCCGCGGCTTGTCGGCCTCGTCCGCCACGAGGATGATCGGCAGCGTCCTGGTATGCTCCAGCGTCCGGATTTGCGAGCAGACCCGCAGCGGATCGAAATCATCCAGCGCCATCGATACCAGCGCCAGTTCGTAATGCGACCCCGTCACCTGGAACACCGCATCGGCCGGCTGGATCAATATATCGACCTTGTGGGCCGGCGTCAGATAGCCCTTGATGCGTTCGGCATGCCGCTGGTCGGTATCCACGATCAGGATCGATCCACCCTCCGTGGTGATCTGGTCCATCGCCCGCAATGCGTCCTCGATGGCGATCTGCTGGCCCGTCAGCGCCCGGTCGCGCAACTCGTCGGTCAGCGATTTGAGGCGCACCAGGCTTTTCACCCGCGCCATCAGCTGCATGTCGTCGACCGGCTTGGTCAGGAAATCGTCAGCGCCGACCTCGAGCCCCCTGACGCGGTCCGACGGCTGGTCCAGCGCCGTCACCATGAGCACCGGCAAGTGATGCGTCTTCGGATTGGCCTTGAGCCGCTTGCAGACCTCGAAGCCGTCCATATCGGGCATCATCACATCGAGCAGCACGATGTCGACATCCGAGGTGTTGCAGATCTCGAGCGCCTGCGGACCATTGGTGGCGGTGACCACGTCATAATATTCCGCTGTCAGCCGCGCTTCGAGCAGCCGCACATTGGTCGGAATATCGTCGACGATGAGTACGCGTGCGGTCAAAGTCGGGCCCCAATTACGGCCTGGTCCTGCAGCGTCCACCACAACGGTCCAGCCTGGCGCTGAAAGGCCGTTTGCAAACGCCTTCTGGTGGCCTCAGATGACCGCCATAGCGTGGTACAGGAGCGTTTCAGGCAGGTCCAATGTAGCGGGCAATAGTTTCCAAAAAGTGAGGTACGGAAATCGGTTTACTAATGTAACCTTCACATCCGCCTTGCAAAATCCGCTCCTCGTCGCCCTTCATCGCAAATGCGGTTACCGCGATGACCGGGATATGGGCCAGCTCGTCATCGTCCTTGAGCCATTTGGTCACCACCAGTCCCGACACTTCGGGCAATTGAATGTCCATCAGGATCAGGTCGGGCCGATGCGCCCGCGCCAGATCCAGCGCCTCCATCCCGTTCCGGGTCTGGATCACCGCATAGCCGCGCGATTCGAGCAGATCGTTGAAGAGCTTCATGTTCAGCTCATTGTCTTCCACGATCATGACTGTCTTGGGCATGAATCCTCACTTGCGCCTTGTCGGCACTGGCAGCGCTTCGTTTTGCCACGCGTTTCAGCTAACATTGAATCTCTTACGAAACGTCAAATGAGCGCGCCGGTGCCCATCCACAAGTCCGTCCCCCTGAGCCCGCCGGCCCTGGCTGAGCTTTGCCTGGCCTATCTGGCCGAACATACCGACGAATTGCTGCGCTTCATGGATGTCGCCGGCTACGCGCCCGCATCGCTGCGCACTTCGGTGGGGTCCATTCAGTTGCAGCGCGGCCTCATCGACTACTTTGCCTCAAACGAATCGATTCTGCTCGCTCTCTGCGCCAACGCCGCCATCACGCCCGAGGCATTCATGCGCGTCTGGGCAAAACTGAACCCGGCGGGATGACATGGCCGCGCCCTGGCTCTGCCGCGACTGTCTGGAATGCGGGCAAGCCGCTACCGCCCCGATGCGCTGCCCCGCCTGCGGCTCCCCCCGGATTCGCAGCCATGCCGAATTGTTCGCGCTCACCATCGCCCATGTCGACTGTGATGCCTTTTACGCCTCGGTGGAAAAGCGCGACGACCACAGCCTGCGCGACAAGCCGCTGATCATCGGCGGCGGCACTCGCGGTGTCGTTTCCACCTGCTGCTACATTGCCCGCCAGTTCGGCGTCCGCTCCGCCATGCCGATGTTCCAGGCGCGCAAGCTGTGCCCCCACGCCACCATCATCAAGCCCAACATGGCCAAATATGTCGATGTCAGCCGCCGAATTCGCGGCTACATGGATGCGCTGACGCCCCTGGTCGAACCTCTTTCCATCGACGAAGCCTTTCTCGATCTCACCGGCACCCAGGCCCTGCACAAGGCCCCGGCCGCCCTGGTTCTCGCCCGCTTCGCCAAAGCCGTCGAAACCGATATCGGCGTCTCCATCTCGGTTGGCCTCAGTCACAACAAGTTCCTTGCCAAGCTCGCCTCCGACCTCGACAAACCGCGTGGCTTTGCCGTCATCGGGTCCGCCGAAACCCTCGGCTTCCTCGCCCCCAGACCGATCAGCATGATCTACGGCGTCGGCAAGGTCTTCACCGAAACCCTGCGCAAGGATGGCCTCGTCACCATCGGCCAGTTGCAGGAAGAGCCGCCGGCGAACCTGATGCGCCGCTATGGCGAAATGGGCGCCCGCCTCGCCCGCCTGTCGCGCGGCCAGGACAGCCGCCGCATTTCCAGCGACGCAGCGATGAAAACCATCTCGTCCGAAACCACCTTCAACACCGATATTGCCACGCTCGACGCCCTGTCCACCCAATTGCTGCAGGTCACCGAACGCCTCTCGGAACGCCTCAAGGCCAAGACCATCGTCGGCGACACCGTAACGCTCAAGCTGAAATCCGCCGGCTTTCGCACCCGCACCCGCGCCCGCCATCTGATGATTCCCACCCAATTGGCCAATGTCATCTACGAGGCCGGCCTGCAATTGCTGGCGCGGGAAGTCGACGGCACGGCGTTCCGGCTGATCGGCGTCGGCGTTTCCGGCCTCGAAGTCGCCGACGGCACCGATCCGGCCGACCTGCTCGAGCCCGCGATTGCCCGAAAAGCTGCTGCCGAACGCGCCATGGATCGCGTTCGCACCCGCTTCGGGCGTGACGCCGTGGTGCGAGGCAAGCTATACAAGCTCAAGCCGGTCACCGATCCGGCCGAGGCCGACGCCAGTCCGGAACAAGCCCTGGACCTGTCCGAACACGAGCAAACCCAAGGTAAGCCGCGATGACCAGCCCGATCGAAAAGCTCCGAGAATACGGCTACGAACTCCCCGCCCCCAAGCCCCCCGTCGCCAGCTACGTGCCCATCACCCGCACTGGCAACGTAGTTTACGTCTCGGGCCAGATTTCCAGCGGCGAAGGTGGCGTGGTCACCGGCCGGCTCGGCGAAAACATGAATGTCGTGCAGGGCGGCAACGCCGCCGAACTCTGCGCCGTCAACATCCTGGCCCAGATCGTTCATATCGGCGGCTTTCGCCTCGAGGACATCAAGCGCGTCCTCAAGCTGACGGTCCTCGTCGCCTCCGATCCCGAATTTTTCGAGCAGCACCTGGTCGCCAACGGCGCCTCCAATCTCCTGGTCGGCGTCCTCGGCGACAAAGGCAAACACGCCCGCGCCGCCTTCGGTGTCGTGGCCTTGCCCTTTGGCGCCGCAGTGGAAATTGATGCGGTGATCGAGGTCGAGGGCTAACACAACCCTCACCCTAACATTTCTGCTGAACGCAGAAATGTCTGTCCCTCTCCCACAAGGGGAGAGGGGTGATGACTGAGAACTCTCGGCTCTCTCCCCTTCTCCCCCCGTGGGAGAAGGTGCCCGAAGGGCGGATGAGGGGCGTAACACCCCCGTCACAATCCCCTGCCACACGAGACCCCTCCCATTCCGATGAGGTCCCCCATGACCACCGCCCTTTTCCCCCGCCCCATCGCCCATCGCGGCCTGCATGACCGCGCCGCCGGCATCATCGAAAACAGCGCCACCGCTTTCGAAGCCGCAATCGCCGCCGACTTCTCCATCGAATGCGACCTGCAATTGACCAGTGACGGCGTCCCGGTGGTCTTCCACGACGACGATCTCGAACGTCTCACCGGCAAGACCGGCCCCGTCTCCGCCATTGCCTCCATCGATCTCACCGCCACCCCCCTGCTCGGCAGCATGACCGCCGATTGCCCGCAGCGCCTGACCGATTTCCTCGCCCAGATCGACGGCCGCACTCTCCTGCAGATCGAGCTCAAGCATCAGCGCGATGTCGCCGGTACCCAGCTTCTCGCCCGCGCCACCGCCGAACTGCTCAAAGCCTATGCTGGCCCCGTCACCATCGAATCCTTCGATCCCAACCTGCTCACCCAGATCCGCCAGTTCGGCTTCACCGGTCCGCGCGGCATCATCACCTATGACTACGAGCCCAGCGATGCGGATGCCGGCCTGACCGACGAGCAGCGTTATACCCTGCGCCACCTGCTGCACTGGCACGAAACGCACTTCGATTTCATTTCCTGCGACAAGGACGCGCTGGACCTGCCCGCCATCAAGTTCTGGCGAGCCCTCGGCAAACCCGTGACCGCCTGGACCATTCGCAGTAAGGTTGAAGCCGAGGCCGCCCGGCCCCATGTTGACCAGATCGTTTTTGAAGGCTTCGACCCGCTCCTTGCCAGCTAGTTCCTACACGCCCACCATTCACCCGAGCACCGCGGCAATTCCCGCTGCGGTCTGGAACAGCCTTGTTCCCTCTACGCTTGGCAAACCCGACAATCCTTTCCTCGATCATGCCTTTTTCCTCGCCCTCGAACAGTCCGGCTGCGCCACCGGCCGCACCGGCTGGCAGCCGCAACATATCACCGTCGCCGGAGCGGACGGCACGCCGGCCGGCCTGATGCCGCTGTTTCTCAAATCCCACTCCATGGGCGAATATGTCTTCGACCACGGCTGGGCCAATGCGCTTGAGCGTGCCGGCGGCAGCTATTACCCCAAGCTGCAATGCTCGGTGCCGTTTACGCCGGCAACCGCGCCCAAGCTTCTGGTACCTTCCGGTGACGCCAACATCACGGCCGCCTTGCTGGCTGCCGCCCGGCAACTCGCCGACCAGCGCGACGCTTCCTCGGTCCACGCCACCTTCGTGCCCCAGGCCGAAGCCGATGCCATCGAGGCCGACGGCTGGCTCAAGCGCGTCGATACCCAGTTCCATTGGCACAATGAAGGGTTTGCAAGTTTCGACGACTTCCTCGAAACCCTGTCGTCGCGCAAGCGCAAGACCATCCGCCGCGAACGCCGCGATGCCCTGGCCGATGGCCTGACCGTCAAGTGGCTGACCGGCCCGGACCTGATGGAACACCATTGGGACGCGTTCTATGATTTTTACGAAGACACCGGCGCCCGCAAATGGGGCCGCCCCTATCTCAACCGCAAGTTCTTTTCGCTCCTGAACCAGACCATGGCCGACCGCATCGTCCTGATGCTGGCCTATGACGGCCCCACCCCCATTGCGGGCGCCATCAACTTCCTCGGTTCGGACCGCATTTTCGGCCGCAACTGGGGCGCCATCCGCGAAGTCCCGTTCCTCCATTTCGAGCTCTGCTACTACCAGGCCATCGATTTCGCCATCGCGCACAAACTCAACGTGGTCGAAGCCGGCGCCCAGGGCGAACACAAACTCGCGCGCGGCTACGCCCCTGCCCCCACCTATTCCGTCCACTGGATCGCCCACCCCGGCCTGCGCACCGCCATCGCCGACTTCCTCGAACACGAACGCGCCTCGGTCGAAGAGCAGCAGGAACTGCTCGACCACTACACCCCCTTCCGCAAGGGCGAACGCACCGACAAATAACAGCGCCCCGCGGCAGGCGCCGCTCGACAGCACTTCAGCACGACCAAGTTTGATCTGATCTCACGCCACGAGTGGCGCACCCTCTTCCCCTCCCAGGGGACTGCACAGCGTCCCGCAGGGCAAATCGCTCCTGTACAACGATTTGAGCGATGAAGGCCATGAGAGCTATGCTCGAATAACAAAGGGTGGGGGTTTCGTTTGGCCCCGATCTGTCAGCTCTCTCGCCTCGCCTTGCACAATCCCGCCCACCCACGGTGTCACCCCGGCGCCGGCCGGTACCCATCCCGAGATGCACCCCGGCCGCAAGGTGTCTGTAACAACCCGACATCGTGGCTCCGTGCACCCCCACCCATCCTCCCCCTGGCAGGGGGAGGAGCGGCCCGGTGGGTGGAACTGGGATCGAGACCCTGACCAAGTGATTGAACTGGATCGTGTCCCGCGAGTGGCGGGACCTCCTCCCCCTGCCAGGGGGAGGCCGGGTGGGGGTCCTTGTTCACCCCCGATCCATCCCCTCTATCCCCCTTCTCCCCACCCCCGATGCCCTGCGC